>JALZOI010000001.1 GCA_030857245.1 Myxococcota bacterium | reverse complement strand
TCTTCTTCTTGGCCATGACCATTCCCTTTCAGGCGTACGCGCGACGGGTAGGGGCGATGCCGAGCGCCCACAGGAGTTGAGCGGGGACCTTCGTCTCCCAGCGCTCCCAGAGCTCGGCCGCGCTCGGGAAGTGCATCGGCGGTGCGAACCACGGCCCGAGCGTTCGAACCGGGCCGAGGTCGCGCTCGATCGCGCCGATGATCAGGCCGAACGTGAACAGCACGTCATCGACACGAACGTGCGACGGCTGCCCGGCGATGCGCGCACGCATGAACGCGCGCACCCGCTCCACGGCATCGACCTCTTCCGAGAAGTCCCCGGCGAGGCCGACGGCGACGTCGAGCGCCCATTCGAACGCCTCGCGGAACGCCGCGAACAGCGGCGTCCAGTCGAGTGGACCCGCGCCCGCGATCTCGGGCGTTCGGATCGAGTTCCGCTTCTTCTGCTTCTTCACGTGATCTCCTGACTCGGGGCAAAGCCCCGCTGTGCCCGCACGCGGCGAGCGAATTGATTTCGGCGTCACGCACCACGCGCGACGCGAGCAACGGTTGTGGTGCGCTACGCGGCGCGCTTGCCGAACAGGTTGTCGAGCGTGGGAAGCTTCTTCGGTTTCGCGACCGCGCCCATCGTGAGGCCCTCGCGATTCAGCTCTTCCTCGACGAGCCCGAACATGTCGTCGCCGATGCCGTGGCTCGCCAGCTTGGATCGAAGGACGGTGGCCCCGACGTTCAGACCGATCTTCGCGAGGGCAGACCTGTACTCCGGGGGAATGAACTGGGCAGCGGCGAGCACCCAGGGCATGTTGCGGTGCGCTCGCGCCGTGGCCTCGTCGGCGAGATCTGCGATCGCCTGCGCGGTGGTCCGCACGATGCGGAGAGCACGAGGTCCGTAGCGACGGGCGACCTTCTCCGCGAGTGCGAGCATCCAACCGATCGCCTCCACCACCTCCGGCGAGGCCGGCGCGGTGCCTTCGTCCACGAGCTGCATCATCGCGTTGCGCGCTCGGCGCACACGACTCGGCCCGTTACGAACGCTCGCCGCGCCAGCCTCCGCCAGCTGCGCCGTCCACTCGATCGCATCCCGCGCCTCGATCGTCACGGGGCCTTCCTTGAAGGCCGCCACGCCGCAGTCGAGGCAGTTCGGCGGAACACGCGGATCGAGGATGACCGGCGCGCCATTCTCGACAGGAAACGTATGGAGCCCGATGGGCGTATCGAGTGTCGCGAGCTGGCGTGCCGGCCTCGGATCGATCATCTCGCCAACCGCGAGGTAGAGCGCCGCGCGCTCGACGCAGTTGGGATCGGGCGCCGGGATACGGAGCCGCTGAGGCGGCTTGCACTCGTCGACCTTCGGGCCATCGTCCTTCTCGCCGTCGTCATCGCGCTGCGGCAGCGTGCGAATCCACGCCGCAAGGCTCTCGGTCGTATCGTGCTTGCGAGCGATCTCCGCGATCACCTCGTCCCGGTTGGTGACCAGCTCGGCCACGACCTCCGTGATCGAGCCGAGGCAACCCAGGTCATTGAACGGGATACCGATCACGAGGCACCTCCCTTGCCAATCAGGGCTCGGATCTTGACGACCGCAGCGGGGACGCTGAGCTTGCTCAGCTCGTCGAACCACGAGCGCAGCGCGGCCGGCTCGAGATCGCCGGCAACCTCACGCGCGAACGCTGCCTCGTCCGCCTTGAGCGCGGACTGGACGGCGATGAAGTGCGCCATCGTCGCCGGATCGAGCGGTGGGAGCTCGATGGGCGAGTCTGCCTTCGCGCTTGGCGCGGTCGCCTCGTGATCCGTGATCTGCTTGTGAGGGCTCGCCTTACGCCAGTCGAGGACTGCGCCCAGGTCTGGCACCTTGAGCTTGCCTTTGCCGAGCGACATCACGATCAGCGGAACGACCTGCGCCACCAGCGCATTGAGGTCGAACCCCTGCGGTACCGCCTCGGCGTGCTCGTCGGTGTCGTCGTCGTCGTCGGTTTCAGTCGCGAGCGGCGGGCGTGCCGGAAGACCAGCGCCGTCGGCTGCACGAAGGAGGACCGCCGCAGCCTGCATCATCTCGGGGAACCGATCGATCACGGCCTTGGCAAGCTCGGTGTTCATCCGCATTGCCTCGCGGATCGTGTCGTCGCTCGTCCCGGATGCCGAAGCCGCCACGGATGGCGGTGCTTCGGTTCGCTCCGGCCGGACCACCTGGATGTACGCGGCCGGCACGTTCTCGACCGCCTTGCCGTCGTCGTTGATCGGATCGAGTCGGTACTTCCCGACCAAGCCCACGCTCTCGCGCAGGTCGTCGAGATCGGACTCGACGGGAATCGTCAGCGGTCGACCGTCGCGCCCGTACACCAACTCGGGCGCGCCGCGCGGCTTCATCCGCCGTACGCGCCAACCGGTGACGGTAGCGGGAACCTCGAAGCTTTCACCATTTGCGTTGAACGCCAGCTCGGACATTTGATCGTGCCTCCTGATCTGTACTGCCCACGAACGGCACCTCGCTCACGCTGGCACGTCACATTGCTTCGCTACCGCGATCGATCCCGCGCGCGGCATCTGTTCTCGCGACGTCGTGCGGCAAGCTCGCGGCCTCTCGATTACCGTCGCGACTCCACGACCAAGGTCGCGGCCTCTCGATCAACCGGCCGTCATTGTTGGCTCGCGATTGCCGAACGAAATCTCGGCGACCCTGCGAGACATGGCCGTTTGAGCCCGCGATCTTACTCGCGAGGTTTCTTTCTTCTGCCCCTCCGGCACCGTCGCTGGGACCCGCGATTCGGTGCGAGGTATGCCCGTTCTTGGACCCCGACGATCTTTCTTTCGGGCCGTTTCATAGTGTCATGAAGCCACGACGGTTCTCGGATCGCGCAGCTCGTGAGGATGAGCTACGATGTCTGCATGTTCGTCATGACTCTCCCAACCGCGCGCCTCACGGGGCGCCTCGAGGAGATCACGATGTGGCATGCCAAACCGAAGAAGTTCCGATGCGACTGTCGCAAGCGCCGCTCTTACAACCCGAAGATCGGTAGCGGGTCTGTCACGGCTTCGGATATCGCGAGGCAGTTCTCGAGCGCATCACGGCACGGCGTGTGGCTCGAGGGTGGCTTGATGCTGCACGCAGTGGCTTTCTCAACGACTTCGTAGAACGCTGACGCCGCGAGTCACTCGGGTGCGCCGAGCATGACGGCCGACGCTTCCGGAATCCACAACAGTGAGAGCACGCCACCCCATCCCGGTTCGGGGATCACCTCGGCGTGCTCCACGATCTCCACGTCCGACGCATGGCATTCCGTTGGAGACAGCCATGCATCGGCGGGGACTGCCTGCGCCACGGTGTCGAGTGTTCGCATCTTGAAGTAGTCGAAGGCGACCGAGTCCCGACCCAGCGCGGACCCTTCGCGGATCGACCATGTGAACGTCGGGCTCCTGCGAACCCGCTTGATCACGCCGTGCTCCGAGTACACGACCGCGCAGCGCTCGCTGGTGAGCTCGACGAACCGGCGCGCGCTCGCGACGGGCGAGAGCGTGAACCGCTTCGCGATCGCGCGCACGGAGTCGAGGCTGACCGGTGACACCTCGCACAACGGCCGGATCATCCAGTCCGGCATGAGGTGCTGCGTCGCGAACACGTCGGCCTCGCGCTCGGGATCTTCGATCGTGCTTCGGCGGCGTTCACACGCGCGCGACACGAAGCGGTCCAGGTTGGACTCGCGCGGCAACTCGTGCCCGAGCACGAAGTGGCCAACCTCGTGCGCGATCGAGAACCGGCGGCGGCCCGGATGGACGATCTGATCCGAGACGCGGATCCGCGCGCCCTTTGTTCCGAACCGAAAGATCCGCGCGGTCGCGTGCTGCAAGCGGCCAAACGTCACCTCGATCCCCAGGTCGCTCGCGGTCGCGATTGGATCGATGTGCTCGGGCTCGCGCACACCTTGATCGACCAGCAAGCGATCACCCTCTGCATGCGCCCTGCGAAGCCGCGTCTCGAGCATGGGGCTACACCGTCAGGCGGGCGATCATGGCCTCCGCGTCTTCGAGTGCGCTGCGCAGGTCGTCATCGGACATGCCGACGCAATCCCGATGCGCGAGTTGCATTTCGGGATGGAGCGTCCACAGCTGCTCGAGACGAGCAAACACCGCATCCCGCTCCATCGCCAGGATCGACGGACGCACGTCCCCGCTCACGACCCGGATCGGTCGCTGCGCCCGCTCGGCACGCCGGATCCGAGCGAGACGATCCTTCGCGAACGTCGAGAGCGCGTGCGCGTGGCGCCGTACCTCGGGTGTGGTTGGCGTTTCGTATGCCTCGGCGAGAGCGACTTCGTGCGCCACCGCCATGAACGTGTTCAGGTCTTTTTCGAATCGGGTCATGGTCATCTCCTTAGGTGATCGCGTGGATCGCGGCCTCGCGAACCTCGATGGGCAGCTTCTTGGCGAGCCGCACGAGGCGCTGGCGCGCGTTGTGGTAGGTGCGTGACGACATGCTGGTGACCTTCATGACGTCGGGCTTCTCGGTGTAGCCCGCGCTGAACGCTTCGAGGAGAAGCAACACGGACTCGTCCTGCGCGGTGAGGATGCGCAGCTGCGCGAGCGTCTCGGACAGACGTGCGGCGATCGCATCGTCATCGGACGTTGCTCGTTGCGCCGCGAGCACGTCCGTCACCTGTGCGTCGAGGTCGTCGGTGTTCTTGTCGTCGTCGATCGACACGTGTGGAAACTGTTTGGCGTGCCGTGCTTCATGCGTGAACTCCGTCTTGATGACGCTCATGAGGTGGCGCCCGAGATCGATCCGGTCCGGGGACCAGGTGAGCCGGCCTTCGAGCGTCCCCGCGATCGCGGCCTGAACTCGATCGTCGATCGAGAGCGGATCGCGCTGGCGTGTGTGCGCGGCCACGCGGCGGCTGATACTGGCGGCGTACTTGTAGACGGCGGCCATGGTCGCGTCGGTCGCCTGCTTGTCGAATTCGGTCCGCCACAGTTGCTGTGGCGTATGTGGTTGCTGGTCCATTTCCATCTCCCTTGGGAAAGCAACCTAAGGGATCGGTATGACACTGCTTTCTTGTTCAGTGATCTCGCTCCACTCCGGATGATCGGCGATTGGAGGCGTTCTACGAGGAGGTGTCCGAAGCGCGTACGGCGGATGCGCCTACAGCAGCCACTGTCCGGTCGCGGCCATCGCGCTCACCACGAGCCATGGGGCCGCCTTCCAGTGTTCGAGAAGTCCGAACGCGACGAGTGCGGCGACGACGTCCATCTTGTCGCGGATTCCTTCGGCCATCACCGGGCTGTACAGCGCCGCGAGCAGGACACCGACGACCGTGGCGTTCGCGCCGGCAAGCGCTGCTTGCGCCCAGCTGCGCGCGTCCGCGCTGGACGCGCGACTTCATCCCCGAGACGGAGACGCTGACCATCTCGGCCGCCGCGCGCACTGTCATGCCTTCCAGCTCGACCAGCGTGATTGCCTCTCGATACGGGGACGCCAGGCGCGCCACGAACATCGTCAGGCACGATGCAAGCAGCTGCGCGGCAGACTGCTCGCTATCGCCGCCTTCAGGGTTCGCCGGTTCGATGGCGGACGCGTCGCCGACCAGTGGATGCCTGCTGAGATTTCGCCCGCGCTTCCGTTCCAAGATCCGTTCCTTCATGCGCACAGCGTGGATCTGTGCGTCGCGTATTGGTAGTCGCGCTCGTGGAAGTACACTCGTGCCCCAGGAGCACGAATGACGTCGTTCGAAGGCATCGAGATCCTGATCGCGACGGTCGAGGCCGGCAGCTTCACCGCCGCTGCTCGCAAGCTCGGCGCGACGGCGTCCGCGGTGAGTCGCCGCGTCGCGCGATTGGAGGAGGAGCTCGGTGTGCAGCTCCTCGCCCGCACGACCCGCACGCTGCGGCTCACCGATGATGGTCGCGCGTTCCACGATCGCTGCGTGCGGATCGTCGAGGAGCTCGACGAAGCCAAGGCAGCCCTCGCGCCGCGGCCGCGCCCGGCGAAAGCCCGCCGGGGTCTTGCGTGTCGACGCGGTGATTGCCATCGCGCATAACGTGCTCGCACCCCGGATCCCCGAGCTCCTCGAGCGCTACCCGGAGCTCGAGCTCCACCTCACGGCGCGCGATCACAAGATCGACCCGATCGCAGAAGGCATCGACGTCCTCGTCCGGATCGGCCATCTCGAAAACTCGAACCTGATCGCGAAGCGCCTCGGCACCAGCGAGATCCTGTTCGTCGCGTCGCCGAGCTACCTCGCGCGCCGCGGCACGCCGAATCATCCACACGACCTCGCCAAACACCACGTCGTGGGGTATCTCCGCGATGGTCGCCCGGATCCCTGGCTGTTCAGCGATCCCGACGGCGTCTACGAGGTCCCGATCCGCGGCACCTTTCACGCGAACGACCTCGTCGCGTTGCGGATGTCGACTCTCGCCGGCCGTGGCATGGCCGCTGCGTTCGACTTCATCGTCGCCGAAGATCTCCGCGCGGGCCGGTTGGTCCGCGTCCTCGAGCACACGCCGTCCACGACCTGGCCGATCCACCCCCTGTACCCACCAAATCGTCACCTGTTACCGAAGGTCCGTGTGTTCCTCGACTTCGCCGCCAAGGTGGTATCCGCTGCACGAACCGCGTCGTCCGGCCGGCGCCGTGATGGCGCCTTGAACGGGTGACGACGACGACCCGCTCCGCGCGTCGGCTGCTCCGACGAGGGCAACCGCAGGACGTGAGTGGACCCAGCTCGGCGATGCGCGATCGACCGGGCGGCTACCACATGTGAGGTATGGCGGCCTGCGGTCACGTGCCGTATCGATCCGGAGCACGGCATGGTGGCATCACACACACTCACGCAGCTGTCCGGGCCGGAGCTTCATGGCTTCTCATGCCCTCAAGCGGGCCTGAACGAGGCCGTGTTCGAGAAGCTAGTATCGGAACAGGCCCGCCACGGCGCAGAGGTGTTCCTGGAACGCTGCAGCGACCAACTCACCGGCGGTGTCGATCGACTGCTCGAGACGCTGCTCGAAGAGGGCGTGATGTCGCCCCTCGCGTGGGAGGCGGCGTGGGGCGACGTGTTTCGTGCGGTTCGCGAACCACAGGGGTGCCAGCCGAGCTCGGCAGCGGCGCTCGCCTTGTGGCTCGGGGCCTGCGGCGTGCGGGGCGACTGGTCGTTGTCCCTCGAGACGGCGGTGCGGCTCCGCTGGGATGATTGGCTGCTGCCGCCTGCCGAGCAGATCGAAGTCCGCTCGCAAGGCACGGGCGTCGAGATCGTTTGCAGGGTCGGCGGAACCGCCGTTCCGGTCACGCTCGTACCGGTGTCGGGCTGTTGGCACGCGACGGGCAGTGGCCGGCGGCTGGACTCGTTTGGATCGACCGGAGGTCGGATCACGCTGCTGCCTGCGCGCGCGCTCACACCGGAGATGCGAAGCCAGCGGGCGCTCCAGGGCTCGACGATCTCGACCGACGTCGACGAGGCGGCCCGGCTCGGGCTTCAGTCGGCGATCGACTTCGTGCAATCGTTCGCGCCCGAGTACCTGTCGTGGATCCACCGCGTGCTGCGGCACGTGGTGCCTGTCGAAGCGCCGCCCCGGATCTTCACGAGCGGCAGCAGCGGCGACATGCCCGGACTGATCCAGGTCTCGCTCAACATGCAGCTCGCGCAGCTAGGCGAGACGTTCGTCCACGAGGGGTCGCATCAGTACTTCGAGATCCTGAATCGCCTCGGCCGGATGGAGGACGGAACCGATCTCAACCTGTATTACTCGCCACTGAAGAACATCGGTCGCCCCCTTCACTTCATCCTGGTCGCGTTTCATGCGGTCGGCAATATCCTCCTGTACTTCCGATCGTGCCGGGCGAATGGCGTTTTGGACGAAGGCTACATCGAGCGCAACGAGGCGACCTTCGCATCGCATGCCGGCCAACTGGCGCAGCCGCTCCTCGGCAATCGCGCGCTGACGCCCCTCGGCACCGCGATCTTCGAACCACTCTGGGAGCGTCTGATCAAATGATGCCGGCACCCGACCGGCTGTCCGCGGCTCGCCACTTTCACTTCGAGGTCGCCGAGCTGCTGGCGCGAGTTGCACCCAGCTCGGCGACGGTCACCTGCATTGGCATCGCGAACACACGTGCGTATTCGTACCTGCGGAGTGTGACCGGCGCGACCGAGGCGCCGTCACCGATATGGACCGCGCGGCTCGAGGATGTCTTGCGACGCGAGTTCGTGGTCGACGGGCGTGCCCACGTACTTTCCCCGGCGGCCTTCGACCCGCGGTTCGCGGCGGCGGATTCGGGTGGTCGCATCGCAGTCCTCGCGCTCGCGTCCGGTGGGTTCGCGCACGGGATCGTAGGTCTGGAACGCGCGGCGGGCGAGCCCGAGCTCTCGAGCTGCGAGCTCGCCGAGCTCGGCGCGCTCTCCGGTGCCCTTAGCCTCGCGGCGAGCTACGCGCTCATGCTCGAGTTACTGGAATACGAAGAAGCGGTGCTGCGCGCGGGCGCCGGCCGCTCATCCTTTGTGGCGCTCGCTGATCGATCCGCGCGCCAGGTCATCGGTTTGCCGGGTAAGACCGAAGTGCCGCTGTCGAAACGCGAGCGCGAGGTCGCACAACTACTCGTGGGCGGATACGCGAATCTGAATGTCGCTGCGCATCTGGGAATCAGTGAGAACACGATTCGCACGTACATCCGCCGGCTGTACAAGAAGTTGAATGTCTGCAATCGGATCGATCTGATCCGGGCGTACGAAGCCACGATCTGATCTGAGCGAGCGAACGGAGCCATGATGTCGACCAACGCGCGCATGCCAACGCGGCCCCTCGGCCGCACGGGTCACGACGTCAGCCTGATCTGTCTGGGCGGCCAGGCCGCGCTGGCCGAACCCGACAATGAAGATGTGGCGAATGCGGTGATCGAGCGCGCGCTCGACCTCGGCGTCAACTACATCGATACCGCGCCACGCTACGGCAAGCCCGACCGGTGGAGCGAGCGCAACATCGCAGGCGTGATGAAGCGGCGTCGGCGCGAGGTCTACCTGGCCAGCAAGACGCACGATCGCACCCGCGACGGGTCGCTGCGGCTGCTCGACGAATCGCTGCGGACGCTCGGCGTCGAGACGCTCGATGCGTGGCAGCTCCACTTCGTCACCACGATGGATGACGTGGAGCAGATCTTCGCGCCGGGCGGCGCGATCGAGGCACTCCAGCGCGCGCGCGACGAGAAGCTTGTGCGATTTCTCGGCGTGACGGGGCACGCCGATCCGCACGTGCTCATGGAGTGTCTGCGCCGGTTCCCCTTCGATCAGATCCTGCTCGCCGTCAATGCCGCCGACCCTTTCCACATGAGCTTCCAAGCCGAGCTCTTGCCAATGGCACACGCGATGGGCATCGGTATCGTCGGCATGAAGGCGACCGGCCGCAAGCGGCTACTCGCGAGCTGGAAGCCGACGGCACAGGATCGCGAGGACAGCACGGGCTTCACGCTTCTCCCCGGCACGTTCACGATCAAGGACGCGCTCGATTACACGCTGACGCTGCCGCTCAGCTCCGTCGCCGTCGGATGCGACAACGTCGCGGGACTCGAGGAGGCGGTGGCGGTGGCGCTGGCGTGGCAGCCGCTCGGCCGCGAGCAGGTGGCCGCGATGAACGAGCGAGCTCGCCCGCTCGCGCGCCAGGCGTTGTTTTTTCGGCGTTGGCCGTAGCACGCCCGCGCAACACGTCTGGGTCACGTCGCCTGCGCCGCCGCGGCGCGCCCGTGCTCGGCACCGAGGATACGCTCGAGGAACGAGCACAGGAATGCCTCGTGGAGGCGGTGGTCGGTCGCGAGCACGCGGTTGGCATGGACGTGCGCGAGCGAGATCACGATTCGCGCCACGAGCGCGTCGTGGTCGCCAGCGGGCACGCGCAGCACGCGCGACCACAGCGCATCTACGAACGGCTTCCAGCGCCGGTCGCGCTCGGACAGTAGGTCGATGCCGAGCCGCAGCGGATGCGTGCTCGAGACCTCGCCGAAGATCTCGGCGATGCGCGGCTGCAGGTCGCGGTACCGCTGACCGAGCACGCGACCCGCGCGGCCTGTGAGCCCGAACTGCTCGGTGTAGCGGGTGCGCGCCGCGCGAATGACCCGCACGCGCGCCTCGTGATCCGGGACGAGCAGCGCGAGCGCGCGGTACATGCCGAGCAATGCGAGCTGCCAGCGCGCGTCGGAGCCGCCGGCGTACGCGATCGAGATGCCAAGTGCGGCGTCGCTGTCGTGGTGAAATAGCGCCTCGGCGATCGGCATTGCGTCGGCACCGCCGTAGCGCTCCCATTCCGGATCGTACGTCTCGTACGCGACGCGGTGGACCCAACCCTTGCCAGCGTGGCGGGCGAGTTGCTCCTCGAGGGCGCCGCGCAGCACAGCGGACTCGCCGGTGAAGCGCACGCGTACGTGCCAGTCGGGATCGCCATAGCGCACGAAGAACCAGCGCTCGATCTGGGCGGGATGCTCGGTGACCACGGGACAGACCACCTCGCGAAGTACGCTATCCGCTGCGCGTTCGGAGCAATAGAGCTTCGCGTAGAGCCAGTCGCCTGCAGCACGTGCGCGTGCCCCGCGTCCGAGCGGCACCGAGGCGCGCAGGTCGATTGTCGCCGGCACCGGCGTCTTACGCAGGAACGGTATGGTGAGCTCGGCGGCGTAGCGCCCGTCCTCGCCGGCGACGAATGGTCCGCCCGGACCGGGAAACATCTCCTCGATCACCACGGCCTCCGAGGCTCGGCAGATACCAAGGAACGCCTCCACGCTGTGGGGGGTCTCCCAATCGATCGGCAGGTTGAGGTCGCGCAGCGACAGCATCGTCCATCGCGGCAAGCGACGCGCGCGGCGCAGCTCGGTGATCGCGGTGCGCCGGTCGTCGCCGCGTGCCTCGGTGAGCGCCGCGAGGGTCGCGGCATCGAGGCGCCAGCGCGCGAGCGCGAGGATGCAGCGGCCGACGACGATGCGCGGTAGCTCCGCCAGATCGGCGAGCGGTCCCCAGTCCCACGCGAGCGAGGTCGCGCCCTCGGCGCGCGCGAGCGCGATCAGGAAACGATAGACCGGCAGACCACGCATGTGCGCATTGTCGGAGCACGACAGCCGAGGCAGCACGCGCTTGCCGTACGCGCGCGAGCGGAGCTGCACGATAGTACCGGTCACGGACACGAGGAGATCGGCGAGCTCGAGGCGCGTGACGCCCGCACTGTTCGACGCGCCGAGCGCCGCGATCTCGAATTGGCGGAGCGCTGGACGCGCCATCACGTTGTTGCTGCTCGGATGCGGCGTGTGAACGATCTCGGCGATGATCGCGTCGGGCGCGAGCGCGGCCTCTCTCGCGGTCAGCTCCCGCACGTGGTCGGCGAGCCGCGCGTCGGCGGCGCAGAACCGGCCGAGGATCGCGGCGCCGGACGGTCCGAGCACGCGGCGGACGTGTACGCGGTACGTGCCTGCATCCATGGCCGTCACGCTCTCGGCGTGGATCGCGATGGTCACCGAGCAGCTCGCCGGCAGCTCGATCGCAGGCGGCAGCTCCGGTAGCTCGCCGTCGATGAGTGCGAGCTCGGCGGCACCGCTGCGCGCGGCTGCGGCCACTCGGTCGGCGAGCCAGCGCTCGCGCGCGCCCCAGGTCGCCGGGGCGGCCGGGGTTGCCGGCCACACCACCCCGCGGATCAGCGGCGGCACCTCACCGAGCGAGGACGAGTGCGGTTCGAACCCGATGCCGCTGAACGTATCGAGCACTTCGAGCAACGGCACGTCGCGCTCGCCGTAGCGCGCCTCGAATGCGCGTGCGAACTCCCGCAGCGGCGTGGCCGGGGGAGGCGCGAGCGCGCACAGCGCTCGGGCACCGGCGAGCGCGTCGCGTGCGACCCGTGGATCGAGCTCGAGCGTGGTGACTGCGTGCCGCAGGACGACATGCACGGGCGATTCCGACTTCGACTCGACCGCCAGCGGCAACGCGCTCAGCGCGCTCGTGATCCGGGCGTAGTGCGGGGGGCTCGCGGCGCCCGGCTCGTCGAGTGCACGCAGCGCCTCGCGGATCTCGAGCAGCGTGCGCCGGACCTCAATCCCTGCCGGTACATCGGCGAGTTGATCGGTGACGTACGCGAGTGCATCGCCGCCGATCACGGGCGGCTCGAGGGAATCGGTCAGCAGACCGCCATCGATCAGCGCGTCCACGTAGCGCATCGCGGCCCCGGGCGCGAGCGCGCCGCCACCAAGTCCTTCGATCAACGTGGACCGGGTCGCACCGGAGGCCGCGAGCTCGAGCACACGTTCGAGCATCGACGTGCGCGCGATCGTGTGCTCGCGGTGACGGCCGCTCGAGCCGCGCGAGCTCACGAACACCACCTCGCGTTCGCGCAGCAGCAGGTGGCTCGTCGGATGCAGCGTCAGCGAGGCGCGGATGTCCGGGTCGCGGACGAGCCCCGCATGCGCCGCTGCGAGCCACTCGCTATCGAGTGTCGTATGTCGCGTGCGGCGCTCGCGACCGGCGAGCGCGAGCCGGGTGCCAGCGCCGCGCACACCGATCGTCCCGACCGCAACACCGGCGAACATCCCGAACGGAGTGGTCCGCCAGCACATGCGCTCGACATACCGCACGTACGCGTACTCGAGCTTGCTGGCCTCCTCGCCCGCGATCTCCCCATCGAGCCAAGCCGAGATCCGTGCCGCCACAGCTGGCGACGCCAGGTAGATCGCCTCCCAGACATCACCGCGCCGGAGCAACTCGCGAAGCATCCCGGGCGTCTCCGCCCACGCCGCCAGCAGCTCGAACGGCAACGCAGGCGCGCGCAGCACGAAGAACCCAACGGGCTCGAGCTCAGCATCGGGCCGCTCCATTACACCACGTGAAAGAAGCCGCGCAGGTTGAGCGTGATATCCGGCGAATGCGAGCCCACCGTCGAGCCGTCGTGTAGCAAGTTGTCGGTCGGCGCGATGTACATCTCGCCGGGCCGCACGCGCACCCGTACGATCGCGGCGTCCGGGAACCGAGCGAAGAAGACGCGGCCTACGCCGATGTACGCCTGCCGCCGCTCGAACGACTCGCCGAGCACGCCGACGATGGTGGCGACCTCGGCGCGCGCGAACACGAAGAACCGATCCTCGATCCCGAGGTTGATGCACAGCTGTCGGCGCGCGCGGCCGCGCTCACCGAGCGGCAGCTGATCCCAGTTGTCGATGTGGAGACCACTTAGGCGGTTGGGCTCGCCCGCGTCGGCGTGCGTCGTGGTCGACCACAGGTCGCCACCCTGCACGGAGGTCCCGAGCACCTGCAGGCCGTCCGCCGATTGCACAAATTGCCAGAGCTGCGGCAGCGCGCCCTCGAGCGCCGCCTGGTAGGCGGGCTGCCGCACGAACGCGGCGTACTGCTGCTCCGTCATCCCGCCGACAAGCCCGCAGGCGCGGATCGCATCCACGAAGGCCGCCGGTGCCGGCGCGATGTCGACCGTCGAGCCAGGCGGCCCCATCTCGTACGCGACGACCTCCGCCAGCTCGCCGTCCCTGACCGGCCGCCAGTCCGGCTGCGGGCAGATCGCGCCCTCGCGGTACACCACACCGTCGACGAGCCGGTCGCCCATCGCCTGGACGCCCCGCGTGAGCTCGAGCCTCCCCATCGACGAACCCAGCGTCGGCGCCAGCCGCACCTTCACCATCTCGCGCGCCGTCACGTGGCACTCCGCGCGTCGGTCGCCACCGGCTCGAGTGATGTCAGCAGCGCGCGGAGACCGGCTTCGTCGATGCCGGCGTTGCGCAGGTAGCCCTCGATGAACTGGTGCACGCGATGGTGGATCTGGCAACGGCCTTCGTCGGTGCCCTCGCGCGGGGACTCGAACGCCGGCGCGCCGCTGCAGAAGCCCGCGAAGCTGCACGGCCCACACATGGCTGCAGTGCGCTCCGTGTCGCGCGTGCGGCCCAGACGCGTAGGCTCCGACTGGATGATGTCCGCGAACGCCTCCGTGCCGACGTTGCCCATCGCCTTGCCAGGCTCGTAGGCATCGGCCACCTGGTAGACCTCGCCATTCGTGTTGACCACGAGCACGCTCTCGCCGTCCACGCTGCGGTCGATGAGGCGCCCATGGACGCCGAGGATCTTGCGCGCGACGGTGCCCAGGTATGACGTGAGCGGCTCCACGGCGACCTGCGAGCCGGTGAGCAGCCAGTGCTCGAAGAGCCCGCACAGTGCCTTCGCCATCGCATCGTTCGGCACGAGGATCGTCTCGAGCGGACGCTCCGGCGGTCCCGAGAACAGCGGCAGAATGCGGATTCGCGTGAACTGCTGCGCGGCAAAGAAGTCGTATACCTCGTTCAGGTGATCGACCGTGTGCCCGGCGAGCACCGCGATCGCGTCGGGCTGGATGCCGCGGGCGCGGAGCCGCTGCACGTTCGCGATCACGCGTTGCTCCGTGTCGCGGCCGGTCAACGAACGGCGCACACCGGGCTTGACGTCGAGCGAGACTCCGACTTTCCAGTGATGCCTCAGTAAGAACTCGAGGTGTTCGTCACCGAGGCGGTACAGGTTGCTCTGCACGACATTGTAGATCGCACCGCGTGAGAGGAGGTCGCCGAACACCTCGTGCTCGAGGGCCATGATCTCTTCGAGATAATCGACCGGCAGGATCAGCGGCTCGCCGCCGAGCCACGAGATATTCGAAAACGCGTAGCCAAACCGGTGTTCGAGCGTCAGGTGATAGTCACGTACGTTGACGAGGATCTGCCGGAGTAGCGCAGACGACATCCGCACCGGATTGCCGAGCTCATTCCATTCGTAGCAATACGTACAGCGGAGGTTGCACAGTTTGGACGGACTGACGACCCAGACCATCCGCCGCGCAAAGGATGTGGTGTGCATGATTAATGGAAGGACAACGATGACCGAACCAGCCGGCGCCGCACGGGGCGACGCCGGCTAGCTCGATGGGATCACTACCAGGTCGAGCGCGTAAACGGCGTGCTCGGGGGGAACTGCGTCTCGTTCTGCGACGCTGCCGTCTTGAGCGTGGTGTCCGACGCGCTCGAAATCGCGCGCGCAAGCGCCTGCTTGATCATGTTACTCTGCTCGTTCATCTGCAATCTCCTTCGTGATTCGTAAATGCACGCAGAAACCATTCCTGCGTGCTGACACATCTAGAGGTCGCGAGCCGGTTTCTCAAGTCACCCGAACGGAGGACTTGGGCTTACTCGTTATGAGCTTCATAGTCGGCTCGCGATATGGCGACTCGCTTCTCCGATCTCGTGCATTTCGTCCGGATGATCCGACGAGCATCTGCATCGCTGTTGTTCGGCGCTGTGCTATCGAGCGTGGGTCTGGCGATCTCCGCGCCGGCGATCGCCTACACGTCGATGCACATGTTCGATGCGATCCTCGTGACCCGATCCGAAGCAGATACGACCCTGTGGATGGGGATCGAGATCGCGCTCGCCGCGCTGATCACCATCTTTACCTGTCTCCAGCAAGACACGAGTCGACTGCTCCGCGATCCGCTCGCGCTTGAGATGACGACGCAGCTTGCTCGCAAGGCGGTCACGATACCGCTCACCGATCTCGAGGCTCCCGGCCTCCGCGAACAGCTCGCACAGGCGCGGGAGACTGCCGGCCAGCGCGGTGGTCAGTTCGTCGGCGACCTCCTCGTCGTGATCCAGGGGATCATGAGCCTCGCGATCTGCTGCGCGATCCTGGCCCCATTCACGTGGCTCGCCGTGCTGGTCTTCGCAGCGACGATCCCGGGCGCGCTCGTGGAGGTCTGGAGCGCGCGCGTGATGCACCGCTCCAGCGTGAACCTGACCCACGATCGCCAGCGCTTCGATCAGCTCGAGGGCACGCTCCTCTCGGGCACGAGCGCGATCGAGAACAAGTTCCTCGGCGTCGGCTCGCGCATCGTGAGTCGGCTGCGGGCCATCAGTATCCGGCTCGGCGGCGACCAGTTCCGCGTATGGCGCAGGGCCGGACTCGCGGTCGCCGCGGCGCAGCTGTTTCCACTTGCGGCGTATTACGGCACGTACATCTACCTCGGGTTCGAGGCCAGTCGCGGCGCGCTATCGTTCGGCGCACTCACGCTGTGCCTCATCAGCATGCATAACGCGCAGCAGTTCTCGCTCGCCGCCCTGTTCGCCAGTCGCAACGTGGGTGAATACTGGATGCAGCTCCGGTCCTACTTCGAGGTCCTCGATCATGCTCCGCCCGCACGCGTGGCCGGCCCGCCGCCGGTGCCGAGTCTCGGGCTCCGCCTCGAGAACGCGGGCTTCCGCTACCCGGGCTCGGATGCCTGGGCGGTCCGGCACGTCGATCTCGACATCGGCCGCAACGAGATCATCGGGATCGTCGGGGGCAACGGATCGGGCAAGAGCACGCTGGTCCGGCTGATCACGGGCCTCTATCGGCCGAGCGAAGGGCGCGTGATGCTCGACGGCCGCGACCTGGCGGACTGGGACGAAGCTGCCCTGCGCGCACGCTTCGCCGTGGTGTTCCAGCAGTTCGCGCGCTACCGCATGTCGCTGCGCGACAACCTGGCGCTCCCTGCCGCGGAGGGCGATGAGGCTCGCTGCGCGGCGGCGTTCGTCGCCAGCGGTGTCGAGCAGTTCGTCCCCGGGTTGCCGCACGGCGCCGACACCTCGCTCACCCCGACCTTCGATTCCGGCGTGGACCTGTCGGGCGGCCAGTGGCAGAAGGTCGCGCTTGCCCGTGCGTTCGTCCGGAGCGACGCCGATATCCTGATCATGGACGAGGCGACCTCCGCGCTCGACGCGCCGTCGGAGCAACGCGTGCTCGAGCACGTCTGCCGCCCGTGCCGCATGCAGTCCGTCGTCCTCATCACTCACCGTCTGTCCGCACTGAAATGGGCCGACAAGGTCGTGCGGCTCGAGAAGGGCCGCGCTTCGATCGTCCCCGTTCCGGAGGCTCCATGACTGAATCGTCTCCACTCCTGCCCAGGACCATCGACTGGCAAATGACTTATGCGTGCCAGTTGCGCTGCACGCATTGCTACACCGAGTCGGGCAGGCGGGCTACGCGTAAGCTACCGCGCGCCGAGCTGCTGCAGATCGCCGAGACGATCGTGGGCATGAAGGTCGAGCGCGTGATGCTCGTCGGCGGCGAGCCCCTGCTGGTCCCCGAGCTGTTCGAGGTGATCGAGCGACTCCGCGCCGGCCACGTGCCGGTCTCGTGCTTCAGCAACGGCATCGATCTCACCGACGCCGATGCGCGTGCATTCGCCGAGCTCGGGCCTACCGTGCACATCAGCCTCGATGGCGCGACGGCCGAGGTCAACGACGCGATCCGCAAGCGTGCTGGCGCATTCGACGCCACCCTCGCGAGCCTACGTCGGCTCGACGCAGTGGCCGCCGAGCGGCGTGCCGCCGGCCTGCCGCGCCTGCGCTACGGCCTCGAGGTCGTGCTCGTGCGTAGCAACTTCCACCAGATCTCCCAGATCTGCACCGAGCTGCTTCCGTCGCTGCGCGAGCTCTCGTTCGTCTCGTTCGGCGCGGTCATTCCGATCGGCTTGGCCTCCGAGGAACGGTTCGGCCAGGAGCTGCTCACGGACGCGCAGATTGCGGTGCTCGGTGACCCCGCTTTCATCCGCGCACTCAAGGAGTTGCTCCCGCCGCACATCGAGGACTTCTCGATCTTCGACAATCAGGAGCTCCAGGTGCACACGCGATACAGCACGCTCAGTAACAACTACCGCTATCTGATGGAGATCGAGCCCGATGGCGAGGTCCGCGGGTTCGCCGCCTGCGAAGGCACCATCGGCAACATCCTCCGCGAGTCGCCGGAGCTGTTGTGGGAGCGCTGCCGCGCGAGGGTGAGCGATCCGGCGATCGTGGACCGACTGTCCGCCGTTCGGACCGCAAGAGAGTGGGCGGCTGCGGTGCGCGCGATCGATCGTCAGTTCGCCGGCCCGGAGGCGCTTGTCCGGCTCAATCGCCGGGGCGGTGGGGCCTCATGATTCCGCTCGTCGGACAGCTGCTCGCGTCCATCGAGCAACAATGGCACGCATGCCACTACGACGAGCGCCGCTTCACGGACATCGCGACGGCTGCACTCGAGGGCGCGCGGTTGTGCGAGCATCTGAACAGCTCCGACCTCGTGCGCTGGTTCAACCACGAGCCCGGGGCAGCGCCGCAGGTCAGCCTCGCCAGCTCGTTCGGCGAGCCTGCGCTGACCCTCGCCTCGACCTCGAGGTTCTACATCGAGGCGCTGTTCTGGCTCGACGGCACCACGAGCATTCACCAGCACCGCTTCTCGGGTGCCTTCATGGTGCTGGAGGGCTCGTCGATCCACTCGCGTTACAAGTTCGAGCGCTCGCAGCGCGTAAACGCGACCACGGAGATCGGCGCGCTCGCGCTCGAGCGCGTCGAGTGCCTACGGCCGGGGCAGGTCCGCCCGATCCGCTCTGGCTCCGGCACGATTCACTCGCTGTTCCACCTCGAGCGACCGACGCTATCGATCGTCGCCCGCACGACCATGGACCAGGAATCAGGCCCGCAGCTCGACTACTGGCCGCCGTGCGTCGCACGCGATCCGGCGGCCATCGACAGCCGGCTCACGCGTCAACTTCAGCTGATCCGTACGCTATCCCGCGTCGCCGCGCCCGACCGCTTCCAGCACGCGAACGAGCTGCTGCAGCGGTCCGACTTCGGTAGCTCGCTGATGATCCTCGACACGGTCGTCGCGAGTAACGCAGACGCGTGGCCCGCGGTGCTGGAGTTGATCGCCGTCGTGCACGCGCGGCACCCCGAGGTCACGTGCGACCTCGTCCCGGTATTCGCGGAGCGGCGGCGTATCAACCTCGTGGTGTCGCGGCGCCAGCAGGTGCATGACCCCGAGCTGAGGCTGTTCCTCGCAATGCTGCTGAACTTGCCGACGCAGACGGCATGTCTCGAGTTCCTGCGCACGTACGCGCCCAACCGCGATCCCGAGGCGCTGATCAGCGAATGGATCGATCGCCTCGGGCTGATCGAATCAACCGCGGAAACCCTGTCGTTGCTGTTTCGCCCGCTGGGCGCCTGAGCGGCGCCCCTACCAGGAGCTCCATGTCGGAATCCCCCGTCGTCAATCCCAACGTCCAGATCAACCCGATCGACCGCGACGGGACGATCCACGCCTTCGAGGTGCGCGCGATCGTCAAGAGCCGCGGCGTGGTGCGGGCGACCGTCACGGCCGACGATCGGAACGCGCGCGCGTTCGGCGCCCTGAAGCAGTTACTGGCGGGCGACGTCTGCGACTTCGATCTCGAGGCGTGGGGCCAGCTCGCGGAGCTCGGCGTCGTGGTTACGCCGGGAGAGGTGATCTCGCCCGTTCGCTTCGCGTGCCGCCTCGAGCACATCCGCGACGCCGATATCCCGCGCAGGCTGTGTCCACCACAGCCTGCGGCTCCGATCGTCAATCCGACGGTGCGACTCGTCGCGTTCGATGAGCTCGCGGCGCTGAACCGCCTGACCGGCCACATCTGGGAACCCGCGGAACGGCTCGTCCTGGTCCGCGATCTGCGCACGAACATCGAGTATCCGTACTGGGCCGAAGACGGCACGCTCGAGCTCGTGGAGCGTCTCGCCAGCCACCGGATGGCGCCGTCCGAGCTCAGCCAGGATCTCGCCCGCGCGCTGTTCCTCGCCGGAATCCTCGTCGATGAGCACGCCGAGCGATTCGACGCGTTCTCGGCCGCCGCTGCGGCGCGCTACGCTGCCAACGGCTGGGTGACCCTGCCGCAGCTGCTGCGCGGGACGCACGTCGTCGCGATGCGCGAATACTACCGGCGCGTTCTCGAGGGAGGCTACGTGCACTTCGGCGATAACCAGGTCCCGCTGCGCTTCGCGGAGCACAACGAGCCCCTGATGGTCTTCTATCACGCGCAGGTACGCCATCTGTTCGAGGTGATCGTCGGCGAGCCGATCAAGTGTTCGTATCCGTACTTTGGCGCCTATCGCTCGGGAGCGGTGCTCGAGAAGCACACGGATCGCGAGCAGTGCGAATGGACGGCATCGCTGTTGATCGACGAGCTGCCTCGCCCCGAGGAGATGAGCGACTGGTCGCTGTACCTGGAGCTGCAGTCGGGCGCGAGCGTTCCGATGCTCATGGGACTCGGCGATGGCTCGCTGTACAAGGGCCGCGAGCTGCCGCACTACCGCAGTGCATTCACGGGCGAGCTGATGACGTGCCACTTCTATCATTACGTGAAGGCGGACTTCGAGGGGCCGTTGAGCTGACATGGCTGGCTCGCTGGCGTGCGCATTCGGGCTCGCATTCCGCGCCCATCGACGCCTTGCGATCGTATGGATCGTGGCGGCGATCGGGCAGGGCATCCTCTATCCGCTGATCTCGTACACGGCAAAGGGCATCGCCGACGCGGTCATCGCGCGCGCGACCCCCGACATGCTGCGCTGGGTGCTGTGGGAGCTCGCGGTCGCGGGCGGTATTGTCGGGCTCGCGCGTCTCGCCATGGACGCTCGGATGCTGCTGCGCAGCCGCATGCGGCTCGAGGCGCGGCTGCTGATCGTGCACAAGGCCAGCGAGCTCGAGCTCGCCGAACTCGTCGATCCGGCGGTCCAGGATCAACTGGACTCGGCGCGCGGCGCGGCCGACATGCGCCCGCTCGTGGTCGTCAACGAAACGCTCGCGGTCGTGCGCTGTGGGGTCAGCCTGATCTGCTATTCCATCATGCTCAGTGTCTTCAGCACGTGGACGTTGCTGTTCCTCGTCGTGGTCATTCCCGGGGCGGCCGCCGAGCTGTGGCGCGGCAAGCTGGGTGGGGACGGGCACCGGCGGCGAGCGGGCGACGCGCGGCGGTTGCGGTACTTTCACGATACTGTGTTCGCGGACTCCGCCGCGGCGGAGAACCGAATCTACGGCGTTGCGCCTCGGATGATCGAGCGTGCGCACGGGATCGGCCAGCACCTGATCTCCGACGAGCGCGGGGAGTGGCGGCGCTCACTCCCAATCTCGCTCGCATGTCAGATGATTCCCACACTGGTGATCAATGGGATCTATCTGTACATGGCAGTCGCCACCGTACGGGGCGAGCTCACGATCGGCGAGCTCACGCTCTATGGTATGAGCCTCACCGGCTCACAACGCCTCAGCCAGACGCTCCTGCTGTCGGTTCGTGCCGTGCTCGACGGCTGGGAGCCGCTGCGCGGCCTGTTCGGGTTTCTCGATAGACCGGAGCGCGCGACGCCGGCGAGGCTCGAAGCCGTGCCAAAGCGGGCGACCCTGCGCTTCGAGGGCGTCAGCTTCCGCTATCCGGGCGCGGAGGCGTGGACGATCCGGAATGTTGATCTCGAGATCGCGCCCGGCGAGTTCGTTGCGATCGTTGGGGGTAACGGCGACGGCAAGACCACGCTGCTGAAGCTGCTCGTCGGCCTGCTCGAACCGACCGAGGGGCGGATCACGATCGCTGGCCGCGAGCTCGCGGCGTGGGACACCGGCCAGCTCCGACGGTGCTTCGCCGTGCTGTTCCAGGACTTCGCGCGCTATGGCTTCAGCGCGTACGAGAACGTCGCGGTCGGGACCGCCGCCGCCGAGCCAGACGAGATTGCCGCCGCGCTGCGCGCCAGCAGCGCCGACGAGGTCATCGCGCAGCTGCCGTACGGCGGCGATACCGAGCTGATCGCGTCGTTGCCCGGAGGTGCGGGACTCTCGGGCGGGCAATGGCAGCGGCTCGCGCTCGCGCGAGCGTTCGTGCGGAACGACGCCGACTTCGTCGTGCTCGACGAGCCGACGTCGGCACTCGATGCCGAAACCGAGCAACGCGTCATCGAGCACCTGCGCGCGGAGCAGGGGGCAAAGGCGATCGTGCTCATCACGCACCGATCGGCCTTGTTGCGGCCCACCGACAAGATCGTGCTGCTCGATCGCGGCCGGCTCGTCCGAGAGAACGCGTCGACGCTGCTACGCCATCCGCGCTGGACCTCCGGCGACCCGGCGACCGAAGTGGTGACCGAGCGCAACAGCGCCTGACCGCTACAGGGGCGCGATCGTGACGTCGCCGTCCGGCGCATCGACGACGATCCCGAACACCTCGCGCAGCGCGTGGCGCATCGAAGGCCGGCCTGCGCGGATCGGCACGAACGCGACCAGGCCGAGCTCGCGCGCACCCGGGTCCGCCAGGCTCACGCCCAGCGTCTCCGCGACCGCGACCTTGAGCGCGCGCGCGAGTGGTGCGGCGATCCGCTCGAGCTCGACGTGGTGCGCGGCGCAGCGGGCGAGCTGGTCGCGCGAGGACGGCGACAGGACGCGCGCGAGCGGACTCGCGGCCACGACGGCATCGACCGAGACTGTGCGGTTCCGTGGCTTGCCGGTCCAGGCGTCGAGCAACGCGCGCGCCCCGGCTCCGAGTCCGGCCGTGCAGGCGAAGCGCTCGTCGGCGAGCTGGCCGACGATATCGCCGAGCATCGCCAGTTGTGCGCCGTGCGGTTGTAGCGCAAAGCGCGCCACCGGTAGCCCCGGATCCAGGTCGCCGATGAGCGCCTCCCGCCCGGCCTCGCTCAGCTCGGCACCGACCTCGGACGCGAGCCGCCGGCGAAGCGCCGCGTCGAGTCGCTCGAGCGCGAAGCGCAGGAAACGCAGCCCGGCGGTCGCGTTGCAGAAGCGGCGGAAGGCTGCCTCGTCCCCGACGACCGTGGTGGCGATGCGCCCACCGTCGCCCGACGCGCCGCCATCAACGACCACGGCGAGCAGCTCGCGGATCATCGTCTCCGAACCGCCGCAGACCTGGTCGGGCCCGATCAGCTGGCCATGGCGCTCCGCGTAGTCGATCAGGAAGTCAACGCTCGCCGGCGACGTGAACCGCACCGCGACATCGCTCCACGCCTTGAGGCTCGTCGACGTGACGCCGAGCGTGACCTTGTACATCGCGGCGATCGTGGCCGGCAGCTCGCGGTCCCCGATCGGTCGCCACGTGCGCATGAAGGCAAGCTCTGCGATCGAGCTCGTCATGTGCCCGATGCGCCAGACATCGGCGATACACGAGATACCGGTACCCGCGGACTGGCGGTGTAACTCGCGGAGGTACGCCACGGCCCCGAGCACCCCGTCCCAGTGCGCCGAGACCTGCCGCAGCGCGCTCAGATTCATCGGTCGCGCGTGGTGATGTCGCGAGCCCGGGTACGGACACGTGCGCAGCGCGAACGGCACACCCGCCATCCGGTCCGGCCCGGCCTTGCCCTCGCTCAGTGGGCGGCCCTCGGCGTCGCGCATCAGCATGGCGCGCGTGGTCATGACTCGACCCAAGGCATCCATGGCGAGCTCAGCCCGGGAGGCGGAGGCGACCGCGCAGGGTGAAGCAGACGTCGGTCGCAGCGCTCTCGAGGACGACGTCGTGGATCAGGTTTTCCGTGGGCGCGAGATAGGCCTCGCCCGGGCCGATCCGCACCCGCACGACCGGGTAGCCGCCGCGCCGGCGCGCGAAGTCGCTCGGGATCGTGAGCCACCCGCCGATCGGATCGCCGTAGTCGTGCACGAGCTCGTTGACGGGGAGGTTCGCGAATGCCAGGTAGCGATCGCCCGCGCCCAGATTGATGCTGAGCTGGGCGTGCTCGCTGCAGCCGTACGGTCCGTCGTGCCACCGATCGACGTGCATGCCGATCAGCACCACGCCCTCGGGGAACGGATGCGCCGTCGAGGTCGTGAGCCCACCGACTTGCACGCGCACGCCCTGGATCGCGAGATCGTCGGTCGATTCGAGGTAGGCGCGGACGTGTTCCATCGCGCGGGCCATCGTCTCCTCGGCCTCGGGCGATCGGATCGGCGCGCCTCCAGGTGTCGGCGTCACCTCGCGGGCGAGCGCGCGCAGCGGCTCCACGGCCGCCGCCGGCATTGCGACGATCGCGACGGCGCGCCGCGGGGTCTCCGTGCGATCGTGGGAATCCAGCAACACTCGCTCGGCCTCGGTCGGCAAGCGCCACGGGCCAGTCGGCACCATTGCCGACGTGCGATACGCGAGCTCGCAGCTCCGCCGCTCGCCGGCCTGCTCGGTGCCCGCCGAAAGCCACATGCGCGGTACACCGGTGTTGATCGCCGGCTCGCAATAGACTCGGATCCCTGGCTGGAGCGGTTCCACCGCGGCACACTAGCTCGCGCGTCGGTGGTGCTCATGCCCCCCGTGCGGGCGACTTGCCCGCCGCGCGGCACCCGCTCACGCTGCAGCGGTGATGAACGCGCGTCCCGCATTCTCCATCCGCCACGCGACCGCGGCCGACGTGGCGGCGTGCGCCGAGGTGCATCTGAACGGCTGGGACTCGGCCTATCGCGACACGCCGCTCCACCACCACCTCGACCAGCATCCGACCATGCACCGCGAAGCGATCTGGACCAAGGTCCTCGACCGCTACGACGCTGGCGCGCGGCTCTGGATCGCGGCGCTCGAGGCGGCGATCGTCGGGCTCGTGGCCACCGGGCCGGCGCGCGCACCCGATCGGCCGGCCGGCGCGTTCGAGCTGTACGCGCTCTACCAGCAGCGCGCAGTTGCGGGCACCGGCGTGGCTCACAACCTCGTTGCGCACGCGCTCGCCGATCTGCGACAGCGCGCGTGCCGATCCATCTACCTGTCCGTGCTCGCCTCGAACGTGAACGCGCGCGTGTTCTACGAGCGCAAAGGCTGGGCCAGCGTCGCCGAAGTGACGATGGACTACCACGGTACGCCACTCGACCACGTCTGCTACGAGCTGCAGCTGTGAGCGTCGTCCGCGTGGGTGACTCCCCACGCGTGTGCGCGTCCCGCATCGTACGTGCATGCACGCAACCGAGATGACCGCGAGGCCGTACTCGTTTAGCCCGGGAGAGCGGGTCTTTCTGGACGTCCCGCGCAAGGCCGTGATCTCGACCTTGCGCGCCGACGGCACCGTAGAGCAGTCCATTGTCTATTACATTCGCGATGGCGAGACGCTGTGGATCAGCGCGAACCCGGAGGGCGGCAAGGCACGCGACCTGCGCCGCGATCCACGCGTGTCGATGCTCGTCTACGCCGACGACGGGTCGGGCTACCTCGCGATCGAGGGCATCGCGACCGTCTCGGATGACGTCGACACGGCAGACCGTCTGGAGCTCATGAGTCGCTACATCGGGCTGGAGCGCGCGCTCGCGGAGGTGGCCAAGAAGCCGAAGGCGCGGCCCAACGCGCGGATCCGCGTGCTGCCGACCCGCGCACTCGCCTTCAACATCCCGGAGTAGCCGGATCGGCGATCAAGATGCGATGGAGTAGCCGAGGGAACGTGCCATAGTCGGACACACCGTAGTGGACGGTCGCGCGGTTGTCCCAGAATGCGATGGTCATCGGGACCCACGAGAACCGCAGTTGACACTCAGGCGTGCGGTACTGATCAAGGATGATCTGGAGTAGCTCGCGACCCTCGGCCAGATCCACGCCGATGATGTGCGGGCGCTGGTTGAAGCTGACCCACAGGATCTGCTCGCCGGTCTCCGGATGGCGGCGGACGATCGGGTGAGCGACGATCGGATATTCGAGGCCGGCGCGCCGGAGGCCGTGGCGCGCGTCGTGCGTGGCGTAGAGCTCCGCGAGGCGGGCTTTGATATCGCCGGGCAGGCGCGCGTACGCGGCTCCAGCGTCGACCCAGATCGTGTCGCCGCCGACCTCCGGCAGGTGCACTGCGCGCAGGATCGCGCCCCAGCTCGGGACGAGACGCCAGCTCGTGTCGGTGTGGAAGCTCGCCTCGATCGTCGTCGTGCAGGGCGGCCGCCGCGCTTCCGGCGCCGAGAAGTCGATCGCGATCTTCTGGATGTGCGGGATCGTCTCGTGCTGGGCGATACCCGGCGGCACGTAGAACGAACCGAATCGTGCGGCGAACGCCGAGTGCTGCTCCGGCGAGATATCTTGATCTCGAAAGAAGATGACCTTGTAGCGTAGTAGGGCCGCCTTGATCGCGTCGCGCACGGGATCGGAGATCGGCCGCCGCAGGTCGACACCGCCGACCTCGGCACCGAACGTGGGCTGAAGCGGTCTTACGTCGAGCACGCCACCATGTTCGTCACGGCCGCGGTCCCTTGCCAAGTCATCCGAACGAGCGACACGCCCTCATTGTGGGAGCGTGATCGTCACGCAAAGGCCACCGTCTCCGCGATTCGCGAGCGAGATCCGGCCCCCGTGGGCCTCGGCGATCTCGCGCACGAGGGCGAGCCCGACCCCCGTGCCACCGCGCTTGGTCGAATAGAACGGCAGGAGCGCGTTGGTCAGCACCGTGTCGGTCATGCCGCTGCCGCGATCGCTCACCTCAATCGTCAGGCCGGCCGGAAGCCGCCGCACGCGGAGCCGCACGTCGTCGGCGGCCGAGCCGGACTCATGCGCGTTGCGCAGCAGGTTGACGAGCGCCTGCTCGAGCTGCGTCGAATCGACGTGCGCCCGCTCATCGGGGAGCGCGCCCTCGATCTGAAATGCGCTCTGGCAGCGCAGCCGCTCGACGAGATCGTGCCACGCCGTGGGTTCGGGCCGCGGTGCGGGGAGCTTCGCGATGCGCGCGTAGCCCTGAATGAACTGCTCGAGGTGCTGCGCACGCTCGGCGATCGTCCTCAACACCAGCGGAAGCTGGTCGTGCTGGCCGCGCTTCAGCAGTTCGCCGCCCGAGTGGGCGAGCGACGCAACCGGCGCGAGCGAGTTGTTGAGCTCGTGGCTGATGACCCGGATGACCTTCTTCCAGGTCCGCACCTCTTGGCGGTGCAACTCATCGGTGAGCTGGCGCAGCATCAACAGCTCGTGGGCGCGGCCGTTGAGGCGAAAACTGCTGCGTGTGAGATAGTAGAACTCCTCATCGCCATCGCGGTTGACCGCGAACAACCCGTCGGCGTCGCGCGCCAAGGCTTCGCGCAACGAGTCCGGTGCCCCCACGAGCAGCGCCTCAAGCGTGCGGTCCTCGACGCGCCGACCACCGCCGAGCAGGGTTCGCGCCGCCAGATTACCAAATACCACGTGTCCGCCGGCATCACACAACAGCATGGCGACCGCCGTGTTCTGCACCATCGTGTCGAGCAATAGCTCGCGGTGGATCATTGTCCCGCGCTGCCGCCGCAGCGCTTCTCCCATTGCATTGTGCGCCGCGACCAGGTCGGCGAGCTCGTCATCGTGCTCCCAGATCAGGCTGAACGCGAAGTCTCCATCGCGGTAGCTCGTGGCAGTGCCGGTCAGTGCGCGAAAGATCGCCGCCATGGGTGCCAGTGGTCGGCGCATCACGGCGAGCGCGAGCGGTGCGAGGATCGCGAGCGCACTCGCGCCGGCAACGAGCGGGTCGCCGAGCCAGTGGTCGAGCAGGAGCGCCACCACGACAGCCGCCACCACGACCGCGTACACGTGCGCCATGATGCGCCACGAGAGCGAGCTGCGTCGGCGGGCGTTGCGTGGCGCGGTCATTCGCGCGGAATATTCAGTTTATCCATCCTCCGATAGAGCGCCTGGCGGCTCAAGCCCAGCTCGGAGGCAACTTGTGCGATCACGCCGCCGGAGCGCGCGAGCGCGGCCTCGATCGTGCGGCGGTCCAGGTCACCGCTGGCGGGCTCCACCTGTGGCAACGCCAGGTTCTCCGCCGTGATCTCCGCGCCGGTCGCCAGCAGCGAGGCGCGCCGCAACACGTTCTTCAACTCGCGCACGTTGCCGGGCCACGAGTGCCGGAGCAGCGCCTCGCGCGCACGTGCGCTCAGCCGCCAGTTTGCGGAAAGGAACGTATTCGCGAGCGGCAAGATGTCATCGACGCGTTCGACGAGCGGTGGCACGCGGATCTCGATCGTATTCAGTCGGTAGTAGAGGTCCTCGCGAAACGTGCCGGCGCGGATCATTGCCGGGAGATCGGCATTGGTCGCGCTGATGACGCGCACCCTGACCTGGCGTTCGCGATTCGAACCGAGCCGCTCGAACTTGCCGGTCTCCAGCACGCGCAGGAGCTTCATCTGGCCGTTCGGCGACAGATTGCCGATCTCGTCGAGAAACAGCGTGCCGCCGTCGGCCGAATCGAACTTACCGTCGCGCGCACGGTTCGCGCCGGTGTACGCACCGACCTCGGCGCCGAACAGCTCGGCCTCGAGGAGATCGGACGGTAGCGCGCCGGCGTTGATCGTCACGAAAGGACCCTCGCGGACGGCCGAGTTGGCCTGCACGATCTCGGCGATCTTGTCCTTGCCGCTACCGTTCGGCCCCGTGATCAGCACCGGCACATCGGCCCGTGCGACCTGGCAGGCGATCGTGATCACACGGTCCATGGCCGGTGTCGCAAAGACTGCCCCGCGAAGATCGTAGCGGCGCTCGAGCTCGGCGCGCAGCCGGCGGTCGTCGGCGGCACGCCGGTTCAGCTCGCGACGCGTCTCGGTGAGCTCGAGCAGGTTCCTCAGCGTGGTGAGTAGCCTGGTGTCGTCCCACGGCTTCGCCAGATAGTCAGTCGCGCCGGCCTTTACCAGATCAACGGCCATCTCGAGCTGGGTCCACGCGGTCATCAAGATTACCGGCACATCCGGGAACCGCGCGTGGATCGCACGAAACAGCACGGCCCCCTCGTCACCCGATGTGGTGTCGACCTGGAAGTTCATGTCCTGGATCACGGCATCGATCGGCTCGCGGTCGAGGATCTCCAGGCCCGCCGCTGGCGAATCCGCGCAGACCGTGCGCAGGTCGTTCAGCGAAAACAACACCTCGAGTGCGATCGCCACGGCGGGATTGTCGTCGATGACGAGGACCGTACGCATTACGCAAGATAGGCTACACCATGCGCGTCGCGATCGCAGGCGGGATCCGCGAGGCGCGCAGCCCGGGACCGAGCACGGCGATCTGCCCGAGGATCCAGAGCGTCACCGCGCCGAACGGCAGGACGCTGCCGGGCAGCCGCGGCACGTGATATGCGCGGATGAGCCAGGCGTTGATCGCGAACGCGAGGACCATGCCGCCCACGATGCCGATCGTCGCCAGCACGAAGTTCTCGAGCTGGAAGTACCGGACGATGTCTCGACGCGTGGCGCCGAGCGCGCGGCGGATCCCGATCTGGCGCGTGCGCTTCTGGACCCAGAAGCTCGCGAGCCCCACGATGCCGAGCGCCGTGACGACGAGAAGCGCGAGCGATACCGTGAGAAGTAGGTAGATCATCGCGCGGTCCTGCTTGAAGAACCCGGCGCGAACCTCCGCGAACGTCTGGCGCGCGACGACGATCCGGTTCGGGTCGACCTGCGCGAGAGCGGCGTCGATTCCGGAGAGTACCTCGTCGCGTCGACCCGCGTCGACGCGCAGCACGTAGTTGCGCGCCACCGGGTATGTGAGCGCCTGCGACACCACCACGGCGTACCCGGCATTCTCGGGGCCGTCGAAATCGTTGGGCCGTGCGAGCTGGTCGATCACGCCAACCACGCGCTGCGGGCTCGGACCCGTCACGTAGAGCTCCTGGCCGATCGGGTCCTTCCCTGGGAACAGGCGCTCGGCGACCCTGCGCGTGATGATGATCGACGGCACCGCAGGCGGGTTCGCCTGGTCGTAGTCCACGAAGTCGTCCGGCGTGAACGCGCGACCGGCGGTAACGCGCACGCCGAACGTCTCGAGTAGCGTGGGCCCGCCCATGTACATCGCAACGTTGATCGGCGGCGATGGATCATCGCGAATTGTCGATGCCGAGGTGTTCCACGCCGAGCCGCCGAACGGCACCATGTTCGTGACGGCGGCCGAGGTCACGCCCGGCAATGCACGCAGCGCGCCGAGGTCCAGCGCGGTGAGCGACTTCGCGTCGGGCTTCTTGCCAATCGCGGCGACCCGCACTCGAATCAGCTCGGCTTCGGCAACGCCGCTTGAGTGATCCATTCGCGTCAGGCGATCACTGATCAAGAACATGATGTTGCAAACGATCGCGCAGGTGAACGCGACCTCGAGCACGATCAACAGCGCGATCGCGCGCTGGCGTCGCAGGCTGGCGAGAATCCAGAAGAAGTCCATGGTGTTCCTCAGGGCGATTTGAGCTGGATCGCCGGCGCGACCTGACAGCCGCGCCACGCCGGCAACACGCCGGCGAGCAGGCTGCTGGCGATCGCCAGCGCGAACGTGGTTACGAGCATGACGAGGTCGAGCTCGGCGAGCTCGGCATACGCGGTGGGTTGGTGCCGCACCGCCCACAAACCGAGCCAGGCCAGACCCACGCCCAGAAGCCCGCCGGCAAATCCGATCATGCCGGACTCGACGAGCAGCTGGACGAAGATCGCGCGCTTGCTCGCACCGAGCGCACGCCGCACGCCGATCTCGGCCGAGCGACGCAAGAACTTCGTGAGCAGGAGCCCGACCGTGTTGACCAGGCAGACGAGCAAGAAGCCGAACGCGATCCAGGTCTGCATGCGAACGTCGCGAGGCACGACCTGCCGAAACTCGAGCCACTCGTCGACGTTGCGCAACTGCACATTGGGTGGCCGGAAGAATCGACCGGCCGTCTTCTGGTCCGTTGAATAGTTGATCAGGAACTCGCGATACGCGGCAGCCTTGGCCTTGCTGTCGAGCTCGACCCAGAATTGAATCCATTCGCATGGTGCGTTGACGGCCTCGGGATCAGGCACGTCGCCGCCCCAGCAGTTGAGCTGGCCGGTGGCCTTGAGCCTGAGCTCGCGCGAGGTACTGAAGGGAATGTACAGCTGCTCGCCGGCCCCGAACGCGTCGGTGAGGTCGTAGAACCGCGGCGCCGGGCGCCAATCGTCGATGATCCCCACGATGCGCAGTTCGTTATCGCCGATGCGAAGCCCCTGGCCAACCGCGTTCACCGATCCGAACACCTTCTCGGCGAGCGCACGCGTGATCACCGCGACACGCGCGGCGCTCGCGTCGTCTTCAGCGGTCCATTGACCGCCGGCGAGGAATGGCACCGAGAACATCACGAAGAAGTCGGCCGACGTCCACCGCGCATCGACGGAGAACGGTGCAAGGCCGGCGCGCTGCGGCTGGATCGCGGCGTTTCCGCTTGTCATCATCGCCTGGCGATCAGCGCGTCGCGCGCGTAGCAACGTCTCCGAGTCGAACCGCGACAGCTGAATCGGTGGTGCCTCACCCACAACGTAGCCGGCCGCGTACCGCGGCTCGAGCTGCACGTAGTACAGGTCCTGGCTTTTGCCCGGGATCGGGTCGGCCGAGAGGACACGCAGCACGGTAAGCGTCGTCATGCTGGCGGCGACGCCAAACGCCATCGTGACGACCATCAGCGTGGTGAGTGCGGGGCTGCGACGAAGGCTGCGCCGGGCGAGGTCGAGGTAGTAGGTAAGCATGGGAGGCGTCAGGCGGTCGGCTGGATCGCTGCAGTCTTCAGCGGGACGAGCGACGGGCCGCGGTCGAGGTCTGCGGCAACGCCATCGACGATGTGAACGTTTCGCTGTGCGCGCGCCGCGATCTCGGGGTCGTGCGTGACCATCAGCACCACCGTGCCTTGCGCGTTGAGCTCCTCGAGCAACTGAAGCACCTCGCGGGCCATCTGCGAGTCGAGGTTGCCGGTCGGCTCGTCGGCGAGCAGGATCTTGGGGTCACCCGCGATCGCGCGTGCGATCGCCACGCGCTGCTGCTGACCGCCCGACAGCTCGGCCGGGTAGTGCCTCGTGCGCGACGCGAGTCCCACACGATCGAGGGCGCGCTCGATTCGCTTCTGGCGCTCGCCTCGCGACAGTCGCCGGTACCGTAGCGGCACGTCGACGTTGTCGAACAGGTTCAGATCAGGAATCAGGTTGAAGCCCTGGAAGACGAAGCCGATCTTTTCGTTCCGTAGCCGCGAACGTGCGCGGTCGTCGAGCTGACTGACATTGACATTGTCAAGCAGGTACTCGCCGCTGGTGAATTCTTCGAGCAGCCCGGCGATGCTGAGCACCGTGGTCTTGCCGGAACCGGACGGCCCCGTGACGGCGACGAACTCTCCGGCCCCGATCTCGAGTGTGAGGTCCCGCAGCGCGTGTGTCTGGACGACCTCGGTCCGGTACACCTTGCATACATTTCGCATCTGAAACATGGGGGCTCCTAGTCTGCTATCCGCACTCGCTGCGCGGTCCCGAAGGTGTCTGCGCCGGAGACAACGATCTCATCCCCGACCTTCGCTCCAGAGAGAATCTCGACCGCGTTGAGGCTGATCGCGCCGGTCTTGATCGGGCGACGCTCGGCGAACCCGGCCTCCACGAAGAATACGAAGTTGCCGCCGCCTTGCTCGAGGAACGGCCCGCGCTCGACCTTCAACACGTCCGGCCGCTGGTCGATCACGATGCGTGCGGTGAGGCGCTGATTCTGCCGCAGTGTGACGGAGTGCGGATCGGCGAATTCGATCCTGGTCGCGACGGTCCCCTCGGTGACCTCGGGGGACACCGACCGTACTCGACCGGAGACGGTACCGGCTCCGATGCGGACCTCGGCCGCCATACCGATCGCCAGGTCGAGCGCGAAGCTATCAGGCACGCGGATCTCGAGCTCGAAGGATCTGAGGTCGACGACGGTGACGATCATCGCGTTGGCGGCCACCGTGGCTCGTTGTGCTACGAGGAGCTGGCCGACCTGTCCATCGACCGGCGACTGCAGCTCGAGCGCGGCGACCTGGCGCTGCAGGTCGCGCACGATCTCCTGCTGGCGTCCGAGGGATTGGGTGCGGGTGCTGCGGTCGAACTCGAGCTCCTTGCTCTGGAGTCCAGCCTCGATGTGCGCGTGCTTCAGCGCGATCTCCGCCTTCCGGAGCGCGTCTTCGGACCGGCGCAGCTCGAGCTCCGCAACCACACCCCTGCCGTACAGCTGCTCGTTGACCGCAACTTCGCGCGCCGCGGTCAGGCGATCGACGTTGGCCTGCGCGACGAGCTTCTGCGCATTTGCGCGGCCGTGCTCGACTTCCAGGCCCGCCCTGCCGAGGCCGGCTTCGAGCCCGGCCAGCGTGATCTGCTCCTGGGCGAGCTTGCTCTGGAGGTCAGGACTCGTGATCGTCGCAAGCACCTGACCTTGCGTGACCTTGTCGCCGGGCCGCACGCGGAATTCGACGGTACCTCCCGCGATCGAATACAGCGTGGGGCTGTTCGTCGCGACGACCCGGCCGTCCGCGACCACGTCACGAACCAGTGTCCCGCGCTCGACCTTCGCGATCCGGACGCGCCCACGGTCGACCGACTGCTTGGATTCCAGCCAATCGAGTATGAGGTACACAGACGCTACAATGACCACGACCGCGACGAGGCCGACAGAGACCCATCGTCGCCACCCACGGGCGATCGCCGGCTTCTCGAGAATTCGATCCTGCCCTGAGGTGTCGCGGATCATCGATACGACATTCAATCAGCAATGAGCATGCCGACAGCAACTAGCTGAAATCGCTTTGCTCAAAGTGTCCGATCTGTCCGGTCGGCGTCCGATCGGACGGTGCATCACCGGTCATGCCCGCCAATCTGGCCCACTGGTTGCCCGTCAGCGTGCCCGCCCGAGTGGTCGTTGGACGCACCGCACGCTGATATCCAGCGCATCAATTCAACTCGATTACACACGCCAAGTTTGTGATAAACATTTCGAATGTGAGTTCTCACTGTGTGAAACGAAAGGAGGAGATCACGCGCAATTTCCCTCGCAGTCGCCCCATTTGCTAGTGAGTCCACTATCTGTGTTTCGCGTTCGCTCAACGTGATGAGTCGCGTGCTGAGTGGGCTCCAAGGCATTGGACGGTCCGAGCTCGGGTTACGCGAATAGCATCGGGGACCGTCCCAGCTAACGTCAAGCAATCCATTAGGAAGTACCTCATTTGTAGTATGCGCTCCCAAATCTTCGTGGTGGTCAAAATTGATCCAGTTAGGCACAGGACAGCCTGTTTGTCGTGCATATAGGATGCGTGTGGATCTTCAGGCCACGCCGGACCCGCAAACAGCCGGACGCGGGTCGACAAGCTGCGCGCGCACTCGAGTGCTTGCGCCGCAAGCGAGCGATATGACAGTACCCTTGCGAAGGAAACGCGGATCCAAAATCCGACGGCGGCTCTTCGACTCTGGCGGTATCCGGACTCCGATCGACCGCGTACGCCAAAGCCGCCCAGGATGCGCCGGATGAATCGAAGTCTAGTGATCGGTGGAACCGCAGTAGTGGCTGCCGCTGCGGCGGTGTGCGCAGTTTCGGAGCTCCGCTGTGGCTCTCGCGGTGGCGCAACCGCACATGTAATATCGTCCAAGGCGCCGATCACGGGCCCCACGCCAGCCCTCCCATCGCCAACTCCTCCAGCGCCGTCGACGTTGCCGCCGCCGACGCCGCCGACCCCATCACCGCCGACGAGAACGACTCCGCGCGGCGGCCGTCCGGTCAGCGCCGCGACCGTGGATCGAGCGCTCCAAATCCAGATCGCACGCGCGATCGCAGAGGCTCACCGACGCAAGCCCGATGTCGAGCTGACCAAGGCCGATCTCCGCGCACCGATGCACGTGCTCGTCCCGATGCTGGGCGACTGCTACCGCCGCGCGCAGTCGCGCGATCAGCAGATCGGCGGTGTCGTCAACACCAAGTTGTTGGTCGAAAGCGAGCTCGGGCTGGGCACGATCTTCGCGGTTCGCGGTTTCGACACCGCGGGTGCGCTGGGGCAGTCGAGCGAATTCCGTGACTGCGTCACCGCGACCGTCGCTTCGATCGTGATGCCGCCGATCGCCAAAGGTGGCAGTGCCGAGATCACGTATCCGATCACGTTCGCGCGGGATGCACCCGATAACCGCCACACGTCGTTGGTGGACGATGCTAGCCAGGCCGCTGCGGTCGGTCGTTGGGATGATGCGTTGACCACGGCGGAGCGCGGCCTCGAGCTCACGTCGCTGGACGGGACGTTCCGCCGGAAACTCATCGAGGTCGCTGGCCTCGCGTCGTGTCACCTGCGCGACGAGGCCAAGGCTCGCCACTATTACGCGCTGGCCTCGCCGCAGTTCGAGCCCGAGATCCGCGAGACGTGCGCCCGGGAGGCGCAGCTCGATCTGACACACTGATCTTCCGACGTTGGTTGGCGGTTCGCGCGCTTCTGAGCGACCGCGGTCGACCCATCATCGTGGCGCACGCTTCCTCAATGTCCTTCGCAGTGTCGCGCGCTCGATCCCGAGGCGACGAGCCGCCTCCGACAGGTTGCCAGTGCAGTCCGACACCACACGGCGCGCGTGCTCCCACTGTACGCGTTCCAGCGTAGGCGTCGCGGGATGCTCGCCGGGATCACCCCATGTTCCCGACTCGACCCATTTCAACAGCGACCGCAACGAGATCGGCTTGTGGCGCACATCGTCGGCGCCAGCACGCATCGCCTCAACCGTTTCCTCGGTGCACAGGAACCCGCTCCAGAGCAGCACCTTCAGACTCGGGCGACTCTCCTTCAGTTCACGCACCAGGTCGATCCCATTCTCCGCTGCGAGGCGAAGATCGACCACTACCGCGTCCAGCACGTTCTCCCGTGCGACGTCACGCGCTGCAACAGCCGTGGTCGCCGTGAACATGCGGGCTTCGCTGCCGATGCCCCGCTCGCAGGCACGAAGTAAGACTTCGTCATCATCGACTACAAGGATCGCTGTTCCACTCATCGTCCTCATCCCCCCCACACACCTGTAGGCTTCATATAGCGTCAGTGAGTGCGTCGTTTTAGTCAATGGTGAAATCTCCAACGAGTTGGGAACCGGTCAATTTCGATCCACGCTCTTCACCGAATTACATCAGATCGTAAGATGGGTTGCGATCATGCAAGAAGGCTGCGCGTGAGCATTCGAATGGTCGGGACGAGTACGAGCGCGAGGCCCGAACCGATCAGCCCGACCCGCACTGCGAACGTCACGCCCGCGACGAGGAACAACGGTGTGAGCGGCGCGCCGAATGCCGGCAGGAGCGCCATCACGATGAAGAATGTCAGCGGTCGCGCGTCGCGCATCCACGCGATCGCAACGTCAACCACGTACCTCGTCCATCGCGTGCCGGGCTCTTCCTCGCGGACCTCGGTCGTCATGCTCGAGGCTACTCTCGAGGACGACGTGCAACCACGCCCGCTCGGGTACACGCATTGCACTTGACCAAGATCGGTGCCCGATTCACTCGAAGAGTTTCACCTCGGCGAAGGAGGCTTACTCCGTCGCTTCGAGATTCGCTGTCGGCTGACAAAACTGCCCTCGCAGATCCTCTCGGTCGTCCTCGTCATCATCGTGCTGGGTAGTCTCGGTGGAACCGAGCCACTGCTGCGCGACACGTCGTTTCACGTGCGCGTGCTCGTGCTCGTCGCCAGTCCGGTTCTACTGTTCCTCGATCAGGTGTTCCCGAAGGTGTGTCGGAGGTCCCTCGTGCTGCTCACCAGCCAGGGTTTCTCTCCATCACGGCCCGGCAACGGTTCGAGCGGACCATCCGCAGCGCGACGCGAATTGCCGACTCACCGATCTTGGAGGCGATGCTCGTGCTCCTCAGCATCGGGCTCAGCATCGGCGCGTTGCTCGGGTTCGTCCAGATCACCACGATCTCGCGCCGGGCCGAGCTGACAACTGCCAGATCTGGTTCGCGCTGACCGCGCTGCCGGTGTTCGAGTTCCTGCTGTTTCGCTCGTTGTGGCGGTGGGCGATCTGGGTGCGCGTCCTCGGCGGGCTCGCGCGCATCGACCTCGACCCGATGCATCCCGATCGCCGTGGAGGGATCGCGTTCCTGCGCCTGCCGTCGATCGGCTACTGCGCGATGCTGCTGTTTACCGTCGCGAGCGTGCTGTGTGCGGAGTGGCACGACCTCGCGTTCTTCGGCGTCACGCTCGTGAGCTTCGCTCCGCTCCTCGTGTTGTTCGCGGCGGTCGGCACGCTGGTCGCATTCGGGCCGCTGCTCCTGTTCCGGTGCGTGTCAACAAGTCTGAGACAACGGTTGTGCGATTTTAGTGAGCAGCGACCTCCGTCGTCTGAGCCTCGATCGTGATCCGATCCGCGATCGCGATCTGATCGGTGATCTCGCCGATCGCGACCATCGGGGGTGGGTTGATCCATGCGGCGGGTGGTGGCGACTTCTGGATTGGGCGGCCATGTACGAAGCGCTCGGGGCGCGAGAGATGCGCGGCGTCGAGCACCAGCTGTCGTGCCGCAACGATCTCGATGGCGCGGCCGTGGTGGACGTCGCTCGGCGTGAGCAACGCGAGGCCCGTGTGATAGTGCACCGTGTTGTACCAACCGAGGAGCGGGCCCATCACGGCGCGGGCGTCCTCGAGAGAGCCGAAACGCTCGGGCATCTCCGGCCGATACTTGATGGTCTTGAAGCCGGCCTCGGAGTACGGGTTGTCGTTGGAGACGTGCGGTCGACTGTGGCTCTCAGCGGGGTCGTCGACGGAACGGGTCTGCGTGCTCCACATAACCAGGTGCTCAACATGAGTCGACGACGAGCAGATCAACGGCGAGCAACTTGCGTAGCTCGGCTTCATACGAGTTATCGAGGCGAGCGTGCTTGAGGGCCTTGAGCAGCTTGTCGGTGCGGACCGCGAGTACGGAGTACTTGTGCCTGCACGCGATGTGGCCGAGCGCGTGCGCGACGGACGTCTTGCCGACGCCAACGGGCCCGACGATCGTGACGTGGCGATGGGCCTCGACGAAGCGCATCGAGACGAGCTCGTTGAGTAGCTCCTGGTCGTACTTCACCTTGGCGGTCGGGTCCCAGCGCTCGAGCTGCATCGCGGGCTCGAGAGAGGCGCGCTCGGCGCGGGTCGTCGAAGCGGCGCTGTCGCGGCGCTGGCACTCATCAGAGAACAACAGGAACAAGAAGTCCTGGTGCGCCATCTTCTGCTGTCGTGCGAGCGCGAGGCGGTCGGGGAGCGTGTCGAGGAGCTTGCCGAGGCGCAAGCGGCGCATGGAGGTCTTGAGGTCAGGGCTGATCGGATCGGTCACGAGTCTTCTCCTTCGGTGATGGCCTGCGCCACACACGGCAGCAGGGCGTAGTCAGTGGCGGGCCGCAGATAGCGGCCGATCGGAATCACTCGCGCCGGCTCGGCCGGCGACGACGGTGGTGCGGCGAGCTTGAGCATCCGCTCGAGACGGAACACGTCGACCATGTCGGCTGCGATCGCCAGGGCGCACGTCTCGTCGACGCGGCGCGGGCCGTAGCGCTTGATCAGGCCGTGCACCATGCCGAGCTGGAGCATGCGCGTCCACGGCAGCGGCGACGACGCGAACAGCTTCTGGGCGAATTCACCGACCGCGCGGCCGTGGCTGCGTGCGCGATTGATCAGCGCCTCGGAGTCACGCGCCGCGTACTCGGCCTTCTCCGGGGGGAAGTCGGAAAGGTCGGTCGAGCGGCGGCCTGGCGCGACGCGCGCGGCTACTCGATGGACTGTCCCAGATCGCACCGGGCCAGCGCATCGAGACGTTCTTTGGACTCGCTTTCAAGATGCTCGGCGATCCGGGCTGCCCGCCAATCACGATCGATGTTGCGTACAGAGACGCTGCCAGAGTAGCGATCGCACAGACGTTCGTCCTGTCACCGAAACAATTCGAGGGACTCACCCGCCTTGGGGAATCGATCGAGGAAGATGTCGCATCGTCGCTGAAGAAGCTCGTGAAGCTGTTCGAGAACGTCGTTTCTGAAGGCAAGCTGCACGTCGCGACTAGCAGCGAGCACCCACTCTCAACGCACGCGTGCCACGTTGGCCTGACCATCGGCCAGGGTGTAGAGCCAACGCTCGTTCCCCCATCACCCGAGGTCGCTTCCGTCGCTGAGATCGAACCACAAGCAGTGGCAGTCGTCGCAGCCGTAGAACCTTCTCCCTCCGCGTCGAAACCGGCCGCCCCGCAGGCAGCGTCTTCCGAGGTGCGGACGGACGATGCGGTCCCGGCGGCTACGGCGACGGGTGTCGAGGACGACCAAACCTGACGTAGAAAGAAAGAATGCAGCGTCGCGGTTCACGCCCTTTTCGGCGCTGCCACGACGCTGCCATTCTTCACGGAATTCGACGGAATCAGACGGAAGCGAAGGGAACGTAACCGAGCGAGTGATCGGGCAAATCCTCGTCGATAAACGGGTTTCTAGACGGTTCGATTCCCATGCGCTTCCGTATATTTCCGGCTAGATGGCTGCTTTCTCCTCAGTTTTTGCCACCGTTTTGCCACGAACGTCGTTCGCATCGAGCAACCGCACGGCATCGCGCGCGACTTCTGGCGCGAGATGCGCGTAGCGCATCGTCATCTGGATCGTCGCGTGTCCCAGCAGATCCTGGACGGCCTTGAGCGGCGCGCCACGCATCGCGAGGTGACTCGCGAACGTATGACGGAGCACGTGCCAGCCGAACTGGCGCAGGCCAGCCAGCCGACAGATGCGCTCCATCGCGTAGCGAGGCTCGCCGACGGTGAACTCTTCACCATCGAAGTTGCAGAACACGAGCGGCCCCCGAAGGTGCCGATGCGACTTGAGTGCCTTGAGCACGTCGTCGCCGAGAGGAATCTCGCGCGCATGCCCTGACTTCGGCGTGCCCACGATGCCCTTCACGATGTTCTGCCGAACCATGATGCGACCCGCGACGAGATCCACGTCCTGCCAGCGGAGGCCGATCAGCTCGCCGAAGCGAAGCCCGGTGCGAAGCGCCACGAGGATCATCGTGCGCCACTCACCATCGGCCGCCTTGAGCAGGCGCTCGGCTTCCTCGTACGTGAGGAAGTCGAACTCCGGCTTGGGCGGTCGCAACCACTCGACCTCCGGCACGTTCGCGATCACACCGCGCTTGCGCGCGATCGACAGCATCCGGCGCAGGACCGTCAAGCAGTTGTTGATCGTCTTCTGAGACAGGTTGCTGATCTCGTGCTTCGTCTTCGGAACGCCGTTCCAGCGTCGCTCCGAATTCGCCAGCGGCGTCTTCGAGAGCTTCACCTTGAGGTCCTCGATCACGGCATACGTGACCTGATCGAGGCGGAGATGACCGACCGCGGGAAGCAGATGCATCCGCAGCAGACACTCCTTCGTCCGAACCGACGACGGCTTGTTCTTCACGCCCGAGATTTCCAGATACGACGGCGCGAACTCGTTGACCGTGGGGACGTGTTTCGGCGGCTCGACCTGAGCTGCCACTTCCTCCTTCATCGCGAGCGCGATGTGATCGCGCTCCGCCTGCTTTGCGGCGTTCTGGTTGTTGGCATTTCGCGGCGCAGTTCCGCTGATTCGGATCTGCTTTCCGCTCGAAAGATCGACGACGACACGGTATCGCCACCGACCATCGGGTGTGCGTCTGACAGGCATAGCTAACTCCCTGCCCTCGACGCCTTGCATGCCCCCAACCATGCCACGACCTGCGCGCGAGAGAACACGATCCGTCGACCGAGACGACGATGCGGGATCACATTTCTGGCGGCGTACTCGTAGACCGTCTTCCGATTCACGCCGAGGAAACGCGCGAGCTGATCGGCGCGGAAACACTCGGGCTCGAGGTTGATCGCCAGCGGTGCGGACTCGGCGACAGCCAGCGCGCTCACGAGCGACCTCCGAGCGCCGAGACTGGCAGAAGCTGGAACTTCACCGGCTGCACGGGCGCGACCTGCGCACCCGCTGGAAGCGCCGCCTTGAGGCGCGCGATCGCGAGGTCGAGCAACTGCTCGGGTGTCATCCCGCGGAATGCGGACATGGCGACCGCGATCGGAGACTCGGGCACCGCGGTCGCGAGCACCTCGCCCGGCCTCGCTTCGAGGGCCGCAAGGATCGTGCGACATGCAGTGGCGCCCGCAGCGCGCGTCTCGTCGCTGGCGTCGGAGACCGTTGCGGTGCGAATAGCTTCGAGTAGCTGGTCCATGATGTTCTCCTACGCGGCTTCGTTGTCGTTGGTTGAGGTGGTCAGGGCGCGCAGCTCCGCGTGCGTCGGCGTGACGATCCATTTTTCGAGCTGCTTCATCGGATCGACCGCGACGAACCCGCGAGCGTCGGTCCATCTGTAGATCTCGAATCGAACCTGTAGCGGCGACCGAGCCGCGTTTCCGATCACGTCGCCCGCGCGCACGTACTGGCGACGGCGGAGGCGCCCGAGGCTGCGCGTGACGAACATCTTGGACATGTGGCCGTAGTGCGTCGTCCATCCGCCGTGATCGATGCTGACCGCGCAGCCGTTCTCGCCTTCGATCGCGAACGAGACCTCGCCGGACTGCGCCGCGTGGACCGGGACGAACAGCTCGCTGTCGAAGCTCGCGACGGCGTACCCGAGGTCGACGCCACGTCGCTCGTCCGACGCGTGCTCGGCGACGACGATCGGGTTGCGATTCCCGAGGCGCGGCAATGGCCAGCGCCACGGTCCGCGCACTTCGCGCGCGCTCGGGTGTAGGCGCGCACGGATCTTTGTTGTCTTCGGGTTGTAGGACGTGATCTCGAACATCGGTTCAGTCATCTGGCTCTCCATGGTCAGAACGGGACCTCGTCCTCGATCGGCTGACCGATGAGGTTGTCCCGGGGCTTGAGGCGTTGGATCAGGCGCATCTCTTCGTCGAGCGCGTCGCCTGGTCGCGTGAGCCGCACGGCGACCTCGACGCGATCACGCGGATATGTGAGGCCCGGGTCGTGACCTTCGCCGTACTGTCCCTTCCAGAAACCTTTCCAGCGGCGCCAGGTTTGAAAGTGACGAGTCAGCGTGTCGTAGAGGCGCCCCGCGGACGATCCGACGTAGACCGTCTCCGCTTCGCCTTCGCGGTCGAGCTCGCGGATCACGTACACCCCGGCCTCTCCCTTGAGATCGCGAACCCACTGCGGATACGGCTCCCCGCTCGCGCCGATGCGGCGGTAGTTGAAGCTCGCGTTTCGCGCGACCAGGGCCTCCCGCGGATCATCGACGACATGCCAGCTCCGCATCACGTTCGAGGGATCGACGCGGTTCGTGGGACCGCCGAGCCACAGCTCGAAGTGGAGATGTTTGAGCTTCTCGCCATCCAGCGGGCTGAACCCGACCGTTCCGATCATCTGACCCGCGCGCACGCGTTGCTTGGACTGGGCCCGCGCGGTCGGCGTCACGTTCAGCTTGTCGAGGTGCGTGTAAAACGTTGCGACCTTGAGCGGGCCGTGATCGATCACGACAGCGTGGCCCCCTCTCTGCCAACGTAGCTGAGACACCGGCCTTCCCAAAGATCAGTGTCGAGGGTGGTCGAGGTATGCACGATGATAAATCTGATGGTGAAGCCGACCGAGGTCTCGTCGAAGGCGCGCAGGCG
>JALZOI010000707.1 GCA_030857245.1 Myxococcota bacterium | reverse complement strand
GACGACGAGCGGCATGCCGGCGTAGACGTCGGGGATCGCCGCGGGGGTGACGCTGCCGACCGCGAGTCCGCTCCACTCGATCGTGACGTCGGTGAGGTACGGATACGCGGAGCGCCGCACGAGCTCGACGCCGACGTCGTGCGGATTCTCCGTCAGGTTCAGGTAGCTCGCGAAGCCGCGCCCGACGGCGGCGAGCTGGTTCAGCAGCGAGCGGTTGGTCGAGCTGCCGACGCCGACGGTGAAGATCCGGTTGTGGCCGAGCTGGCCGCGCGCCGCGCTGACGATCACGTCGTCGTTGCCGACGAAGCCGTCGGTGAGGAAGTAGACGAGGCGCACGCGATCGGCGCCGGGCTCGGTCGCGAGGGCCGCGGCGATGCCGGCACCCATCTCGGTGCCGCCGCCGGACTGCAGCGACGCGAGGAACTCGTGGCCTTGCTGCTTGCCGACCGCGTCACCCGCGATCGGCTGGCGCGCCATCGCGGTGACACCGCCGGCGAACCCGATGATGTCGAAGGTATCGCGCGGGGTCAGCGTCTCGACGAGCGTCGTCGCGAGCGCCTTCGCCTGCTCGAGCGGGCGGCCGCTCATCGACCCCGAGGTGTCGATGACGATCATCAGCTCGCGCGGGGCGATGTCGCCGGTCTGGTAGGTGGCCTTCGGCTGGATCACGAGCGTGAAGTAGCCGCGGTCGTCGGTGCGATGCGCGAGCACGCCGACCATCGTCGTCGCGGCCGCGTTCCTGTAGCGCACGATCAGATCGCGGTTCGGCACCTCGCCGGCGTTCGCGAGCACGAGGCGGCGCTGCGTGGCCGAGACGTCCTCGACCCGGAGCTGGTGCGACGGGCTCGTGACGCCGAGCACCGGCACGCCGGCGTCGATCTCGGCGCGGAAGCTCACGGTGCTGCCGGCGATGCTCGGGGCGGCATACGGGATCGAGGTGACGCCGGCGTGGCCGGGGTCCCCGGCGTGGTGCGCGGCGACCGGTGAGGTACCGCGCTCGGCGGGCAAGTAGCGCGGGCCGACGACGAGCGGGAACGCGAGCTCGTACTGCCCGTCGGCCTGATCGAGCAGCTCGATGTACTCGAACCGCACCTTGATCGTCTCGCGCGCTGCGATGTTCGCGATCCGCTGGCGGAACACGTTGCGCTTCTCCTGCTCGAGCAGCGCCGCGGTGTGGCCCGCCGCACGCGCCTCCTCGAAGATCGCGCGCGCGTCCGCCTTGCGCTTGATCTCGCCGGCGACCGTGCGCTCGCCGATGACGATCTCGTACCCGGTGACCGCGGCCTCGTCCCCGAGCGGGAACACGTAGACCGCGTCGATCGCCTCGTCGTACGGGTTCTCGAACGTCTGCTCGATCGTGTAGATCGCCGACATCCCGGCGACCCGTGCCCGGACGTCGGTGTGGCGGAGCGGGAACGCGATCGCGCGGACCGCGGCGCCGCTGTCATCGAGGGCGATGCGCGGCTCGGCGAAGCGCAGCTCGCCGCCGCCGACCGGGACCTCGTCCATCGCGGCGAAGTTGTCGGTGATCTCGATCGAGACACTGACGGCGGGTCCGCCGACCGGGCCGCTGATGGGACCGCAGCCGGCGAACAGGACGAGTGCGAGCGAGAGATGGGAGCGAGACATCCGAGCCTCCTGGGTTGGCCGGAGCGTGCGCGGGCGGCGAGGGGCGTGCCGCCCCGATCACGCGATGTTCACGACGGGCCACGACAATGCCCAGGGCTGCCGCGTGCCCCCGCACCCACGAGCTGCTCGCAGCTGCGCCCGTGGGCAGCCTGCGTGCGGGCCAGGGGGGCGGCCCTCTGCCGGCAATTGACCGACCGCCAGGAGTGGGTTACGCGTATGTTTCCACATGGCTCGCCTTCCTCCTCGCCGCGGGACCCCCTTCCTGACGGGCCGCCGTCAGAGGAGACGCCTCGCGCAGATGCTGCCGGTGGGGCTGCCGGGGCCGCTCGGCGCCGCGTCGAGTCCGCTCGACTGCGGGAGCCTCAAGGTGCTCGGCTCGGGCGAGGTCGCGTTCCAGGCCATCGTGGAGCGCGTCCGCAACGCCCAGAAGTCGGTCGAGATCCGCGCCTTCCTGTGGCGAGACGACGAGGCCGGCAACATCCTTGGCGACGCCGTGCTCGAGGCGGCGGACCGCGGCGCGCGCGTCACGATCCACAAGGACAAGATCGCGGCGGTCTACGAGTACACCGGCGGCAACAAGCAGAGCTTCTTCCACAAGCGCGTCGATCCCATCCGCGGCTTCCAGGCGTGGTTCCTCGGCGCCGTCTATCGCGCGCCGGGCTCGTTCAAGCAGCGGCCGAATGATCTCTCGCAGCGGATCCTCGCGCACCCGAACATCCGGGTCGAGCACCAGCGCAAGCGCTTCGATCACAGCAAGATCTACATCGTCGACGACCACTACCTCGCGCTCGGCTCGATGGGCATCGGCGACAACCACCGCCACGACTGGATCGACGTGATGGTCGCGGCCGAGGGCCAGCAGTATGTCGAGCGGCTACGCGAGCGGATGGCGGGGCTCGACGAGTTCGATCCGTCGCGCGGCCTCGACTTCCTCGTCCACAGCCGCGAGGCGCACCGCAAGCACAGCTGCCCGATGATCAGCCACCGGCTGGCGCTGATGGACGCCGCGGAGAAGTCGCTGACCGTCGAGATGGCCTACCTCGGCGACAACCGGTTCACCGCCGCGCTCGCGCGCGCGGTCCAGCGCGGCATCGACGTCACGCTCGTCACCGCCGACCAGGCCGACGTGCTCGCCAACATCAACCGCGCGACCTGCGACGCGCTGATGCGGCTGACCGGCGCGCCCGAGAACCTGACGATCGTGCTGCTGCCGCGCATGGTGCACAGCAAGGTGGTCGTCATCGATCACCGGTTCTCGGACGTCGGCTCGGCGAACTTCACGTCGCTCTCGCACGGCGTCTACGACGAGATCAACCTGTACGCGGATAGCGAGCCGTTCGCGCGCGCGCTCGAGACGGAGATCGCGCGGCACTGCGAGGACGGCCGGGTCGCGAGCTCGCGGCTGACCTACCGCAAGATGTACTCGGGCCTCGAGCGCTTCGTCATGGCGTACCAGTCGAGGCGGGGCGGCTGACCATGGTGGCTCCGGCGGACCCGGGCGAGCGCGCGAAGCAGGAGCGGCGGCGGCAGATCCTGGGCGCAGCCAAGGTCGTGTTCGCCGAAGCCGGCTATCACGGCGCGTCGATCCACGCGATCATCGAGCGCGCGCAGATCGCGCGCGGCACGTTCTACCTCTACTTCGAGAGCAAGGCGGCGGTCTTCGACTCGATCCTCGACCAGGCGATGGCCGAGCTGCGCTCGCGGATCAGGCGCATCGAGGTGCTGGATCCCGGCGCGCCGCCGCCGCAGGTCCAGCTCCGCGAGCAGGTGGTCGCCACGCTGGAGTACGTCGTGCGTGATCGCGCGCTCGCGACGATCTTGCTCGCCGGGCACACGCCGGAGGCCGAGGCCAGCGATCGGCTCGAGCAGTTCTTCCAGGAGACCCGGCTGCTGCTGCAGCGCGCGATGGAGACCGGCATGGAGATCGGCCTGCTCCGGCCGCTCAAGCCCGACCTCGTCGCCGCCGCGATGCTCGGCATGATCGTCGGCGTCATCGAGCACGTCGTCCACCAGGGCGACGAGGCGAAGGTCGATGACGTCGTCAGCGAGATGTTGCTCGTCGCGCTGCGCGGCGTGCTGAAGACCTAGGTCACTCGAACACGGCGTCGGTGATCGTGGCGGGTGGGCTCGTGAGGCCGGTGACGTCACCGCCGCGTCGCTTGATCTCGATGCGTCCGACCGCGCCACCACCACCGCTGCCGCGCGAGGTCAGCGACGTGCCGTCGTCATACGTGTAGTTCTCGCCGGCGGTCGGGGCCGTGCTGCCGGCACCGCCGGTGCCGCCGCGGCGCGTCGGCCCGGGACCGCCGCTGTACACGCC
>JALZOI010000138.1:1144-13002 GCA_030857245.1 Myxococcota bacterium | reverse complement strand
GTGGCGAGCAGCCCGAGCGCGAGGACCATGGTTCGATTCGTCATCGGCGCAGTGTGCAATCGTCGGAGCCCCCACCGCAACGCAGCGGACCGCGCGCGACATCGCAACCAACAGGTTGCGGGCGGGCGATGCCGCGGTTCACGAAGCCGGTTCGCCGGTGGTCGCGCTGGTATGCCCGGTGCAGACGCCGGTGACGTGGTTCGCTCCCTCGCTCACGGCCTCCTCGCTGGCGGCTTCCTCCTCCGCTGCGCGCTCGCGACGGGTTGCAGTGCGGACGACCGTGCGCCGTCGACGCCGGATGGCATGGACGCGCTCGACGCGGCGGCCGAGCCCGTCACGCTGCGCAACCCCGTGCGGCGCGGCGCGGCGGATCCGTTCCTGTGGTACGTCGACGGCGCGTACTACCTGACGTACACCGCCGTGAATCGGATCGAGGTGGTGCGCGCGCGATCGATCAGCGAGCTCGGCGCGGCGACGCCGACCGTGATCTGGCGCGACTCCACGCCGTCGCGGTGCTGCAACATGTGGGCGCCCGAGCTGCATCGCATCGGAGCGCGCTGGTACGTCTACTACACCGCGGACGACGGTCAGATCGGCAACCACCGGATGTTCGTGCTCGAGAGCGCTGGCGACGATCCGCTCGGTCCCTACACGTTCAAGGCGAAGCTGGCGACGCAGGACTTCTTCGCGATCGATGGCACCGTCGTCGAGCTCGACGGCGCACCGTACTTCGTGTGGTCGGGCGTGCCGCCGACGCAGCCCAAGTCGCAGAACCTCTACCTCGCGCGGATGAGCAATCCGTGGACGCTCACCGGCCCGACCGCGCTGCTGTCGGCGCCGTACCTGAGCTGGGAGACCAAGGGCGTCGGCGGCACGATCGAGCGCGTCAACGAGGCGCCTGCCGCGCTCTACCGCGACGGCAAGGCGTTCATCGTGTTCTCCGCGAGCCAGTGCGCGACGCCCGACTACGCGCTCGGCACGCTGAGCTACGCGAACGCGGGTGGCGGCCCGCTCGCCACGAGCTCGTGGACGAAGTCCGATGATCCGCAGTTCGCGAAGACCGCCGCGAATCAGGTGTACGGCCCGGGCCACAACAGCTTCTTCACGTCACCCGACGGCACCGAGGTGTGGAACGCGTACCACGCGGTCGACAAGCCGCAGGGGAGCTGTGGTGGCGACCGCTCGCTGCGCGTCCAGCGCATCGGCTTTCGGGCCGACGGCTCGCCCGAGCTCGGGGTCCCGGTCGCCACGACCGAGGTCCTCACCGCGCCGAGTGGCGATCCGGGCCCGCAGCCCTGATCCGGCACGCGGGCTCCGGCATGCACGCTGCCCAGCGCCGCGTGCACACGGTGTGTTGCAGTCGGCCCGCGCGCGGGGTGGAGACCGCGCTCCCCGACGCTCGTCGACGCTGGGCGCGACGGGCGCGCGCTGGAACGGTCGATGCACGAGGTGCTCGACGTGCAACGATCCTCGAAGCTGATGTGTGGTCTCGGCATGGTCGGCGCGCTGGTCGGCGGCTGCGACGCGGTGAACGGCGGCGCCGACGGCGATGGCGCGCGGCCCGATGGTGGCGGCGCGGATGCGGCTGCCGCCCGCCAGGCCCGCGTGATCAACACGCTCGGTATCGGGCTCAGCCTGCGTGATGGACCCGGGCAAGAGCATGCGATCCTGCTCGTGATGCCCGAGGCCGCGATCATCGACGTCGTCGGCGGCCCGACCGACAACTGGTGGAACGTCACGTACGAGGGCACGACGGGCTGGGCGTTCGGCGACTACCTCGAGGTGTTTGCGGCCGGCGACGTACCGCCACGCACGGCAGGCTTCAATCGCCTGTTGCCGTGGACTCCAGGCACCACGCACGCGGTCACGCAAGGTCACAACACGGGCAGCCACACCGACTACAACGCGTGGGCGTGGGACTTCGGGATGCCGATCGGCACGCCGATCCTCGCCACGCACGCGGGCTACATCCGCGCGGTGAAGGGTGACTCGCAGCGCACCGGCTGCAACCCCGCGTTCGTCAACGACGCGAACTACGTCGTCGTGACGCGCAGCGACGGCTTCGAGTCGCTCTACGTGCACCTCGACAGCGTCACCGTCGCCGTCAATGCGACGGTCCGGCGCGGTGATCTGATCGGCTACAGCGGGCAGACCGGGTACTCGTGCGGTCCGCACCTCCACTATCAGGTGCAGCCCGGACCGGATGCCGGCGGGACGACGTTCTTCGCGAACCGCTCGGTGCCGAGCACGTTCTTCGACTCGGGCGCAGCGTACGACCCGGTCGTCGGTGACGTCCTCGAGTCGCAGAACCGCGCGACCTCGCCGGTGCCCTGAAGCTCGCGCTTGATGCGCGAGGGTGCCCTGAATCAGACGAGCGGGCCGGTGCCGCCGGTGTCGCCGCAGCCGTCGGGGTTGTCGCACGTCGGCTCGCCGCCGCCGCCGCCGTCACCACCGTCGCAGCCATCCGGGTTGTCGCAGCTCGGGTCCTCGCCGCACGCGCCACCCTCGCACTCGCCGCAGAAGTCGACGTTCGAGACGCCGGGCGACCCGGCGCCGCCGTCGGCACCGTTCGGATGTAGCCACGTCATCGTGGTGCTCGGGTGCCGCTCGACGCTCGACTTGACGACGTAGCCGATCGTCGAGCCGCCCGCGAGGCCGATCGAGAAGCCGACGTACTCGTCTGGCGAGCCGGTCTTCGCGACCCAGTTGGTGATCGTCACGGTCTTCGCGCCGAGCCGGATCACGAGGCCTTCCTCGCCGATCTGCGAACCCTCGATCTTGCACTCGTCGCTGGTGCGACCGGACTCGCTGGCCTCGTCGTCCCCTTCGAGATCGTTGACGTTGGTTCCGGTCTGCGCGGTGCAGGCTGCGCCGAGGAGCAGGGCACCGATGACTAGCTGATGGGCTCGCATGCCCCCGAGAAGAGCAACGACGGTGCCGTGGCTATCTAGCTGAAAACGCGTGCGTACCGCTGCACCGCCCGGACCAGCTTGGACGGGACGGTCCAACTTGGACCTGAGGGGCCATCGCCGATCGGCACCGCCGCGATCGGCGGGAGTCGGCGGCGGGCCGCTACGTGTCGCGACGGAGCTTCGCCACCACCGCGGGGCACAGGCGCGCGTACGCGGCGATCAGCTTGCGGATCTCAGGATCGCTGGTCGGGTGCGCCGCGAGCGTCTCGAACGCGTCGCTGACGAACAGCTGCGTGCAGTGGAGATCCGCGAGCTCGGGATGCTCCGCGTGTCCGCGCGTCGCGTCCGCCACGGCGTGCTCGAGATAGAGGCGCGGCGCATCCACGAAGCACAGCTGCTTGATCTCGTCGCCCAGCGGCGCCGGTGCTCGCTCGAGGCCGGTCGTCGCGACCACGCAGCCGACGACCACGCCGGGGATGTCGCGGCGCGCGAGCGCATCGCGCAGGGCCTTGACCTCCTTGGCCACGAACGCCTGCTCCGAGCTGTACTCCGCGTCTCGCCGGTCCTCGCACCCGACCATCCCGACCATCCCGACCATCCCGACCACAAGCAGCGCACGCATTTTCATCGTCACCATGCGGGCGACCCTAGAACGGGTGGCCCGCTGTGGCGCAGATACGATCAGCCGCCGCTGAATGTCGTTTCTCGTGCGACGACCCGACCGCGTCCTCGTCTTGGGGCGACCCCAGCCCGCGCCTCGAGCGCGGGCTTCATCTCAAGAAAGGTACTAGCGATGCGCTCTCTCATGATCTGGACTGTCTTGCTTGGTCTCGCCGCGTGCAGCAGCCCGACGGTGAACAACACGGTGAACACCGGCTCGGCCGCGACGAAGGAGAAGGACACCGCGATGGGCGTCAAGAACTTCGCGAAGTCGACGCCCCCTGCGGGCGCCACGTCGATGGGCCGGATGAGCACGCCGCGCGCAGGCTCGACCACGATCCCGATCACCAACGTCGAGGTCTACGTGTTCACCGCCGACATCGACGACGATCCGGCGGGCGAGACGCTGTACTGGGCCCTCGACGAGGACGCGATCTACGTGTGGGGAACGATCGACATCGTGTGCATCGATGATGACGGCTTCGAGACCGGCGAGACCGGCGACGCGTCGTTCATCTACGAGGCCGACGAGGGCGGCTACGGCTGGATGGTCGCCACCGACTCCTGCGGCTACTCGACGCTCTACGGCTGCAGCGCCGAAGGTGACGGCGCGGAGACCTGCGGCGGCTGCGACTTCGACGATTCGTACATCGTCTGCACCGCCGACTAGCGCGTGTTACACCTCGGGCGTGGCAGAGCTGGGCGTCGCGTTCCTGTCCCGGCTGCCCGTCGAGCACCGCGGTGACGTCACCGAGCTCGAGCTCCAGCTCGCCGCGCTCGTCGCGCGGGCGCGCTCCGAGGCGAGCGGCATCGATCTCGATCCGCTCGCGTTCGTCGCGCACGTCGCCGAGCGCGTGACGTTCGACGCGCAAGGCGCGCCGCTGCTCGCGCCGATCTACGCCGGTGACCTGTGGATCGCCTTCGGCTGCGTCGTGCAGCACGCCGGCGCGCTGAGCCTGTTCGAGACGCGCTATGGCCCCGAGATCCGCAATGCGTTGCGACGCTCGTTCGAGCCGGCGCTGGCCGAGGACGCCGAGGTCAAGCTGTTGAACAAGCTGCTCCTCGTCGCGCCCGACGAGGCTCCGCGGCTCGCCTCGTACGCCGGCCGCGGCGCCCTCGGCCCGTGGCTGCGAGCGTCGGCGGTGCGCACGGCCATCGATCTGATGCGCGCGCGCCGCGAGCTGCCCGTCGATCCGGGCACGCTCGACGATGCCGCGGCGATCGATCCGCTGCTCGCCTCGCTCAAGGAGCGCTATCGCGACGAGTTCCGCGGTGCCTTCGCGGCCGCCGCCGCTCAGCTCACGGAGCGGGACCGCGCGCTGCTGCGCTACCGGTTCTTCGATGATCTCTCGATCGACGAGATCGGCGTGCTGTATCGCGTCCACCGCGCGACGGTAGCGCGCTGGATCGCGACCGTGCGCGAGAGCCTGTTCGAGGCCACGCGCGCGCAGTTGATGAGGGGCCTCGCGGTGAGCGAGAGCGAGGTCGATAGCGTGCTGCGGCTGATCGACAGCCAGCTCGACTTCTCGATCGAAGCCGTCATGCGCTGACCGCGCGCGCTGATTTCGGTGCGACAGGTCGGCGCCGCCGCCGTCTAGGGGCATCCAGCAAGGAGTCCCGTGATGCTTCGAACGTGCCTGATCCTGTCGCTCTCCCTCGGTGCCTGCGCCCCGACCACTCACACCACGCCGAGCTACATGACCGGTGGTGCCCGCCCGGCCCCCGCGGCGGCGACGTCCTCGCGCGGCCGGGCCATCGCGGTGCGCGGCCGGATCCCGCGCGGCAAGCGCGTCGACTTCATCGTCGCGGTGCAGATCGATCGCTCCGGCCGCCGCAAGCGCGTGCGCGTGCGGCCGGCCCGCGATGGCAGCTACCAGATGCAGCTCGCGCCCGGGCATCGCTACGCGATGGCGTACGAGGAGCGCGGCCGGCTCGTCGGTAACGTGAGCTTCCCGAGCGCCGGTGGGCGGCAGACCCAGGTGATCAACCTCTCGCAGAACGTGGTCGTCAACCAGCACACGCACGTCGACCTCGGCGAGCCGACGTATGTCGGCGGGGTGTACGTCGCGGCGCACGATCCGGAGGCGTACCTCGACTCCGATGGCGACGGGCTCGTCGACGCGCAGGATCCGGATGACGTCGATGACGACCAGCTCGTCGCCGACGCCGGGGCGTTCGAGGGTGACTTCGAGGACGTCTCCTATGACGACGGCGGCTACGACGACGGCGGCGCGGCGCCGGCGTACGACGCGGGCGGCGCTGACGGCGGCTACGAGGATGACGCCGGCGATGCCGGCGACGACGACGACGACTGAGGTAAGGCCTCTGTAAGCGCCCGGCCGCACGGGCATACGGCGAGGGTCGGCGGGAGTCTCCTGCTCACAACCAGGAGCTCCCCATGTCGAAGCTGAAGCAGATCCTCGCCGCCCTCGTCCTCACCTCGTCGCTCGCCGCGTGCCATGACCGCGCGCCGCAGCTCATCGCCGTGCCCGCTCCGGCCGCGAGCGACCTCGAGCGTCCCGGTCAGATGACGGTCGTCGGCCAGGCGACGCTGGAGGTCAGTCCCGACTGCGCGGACCTCACGATCACGCTGGCTGCTGATGGCGCGCGGCCCGGTGCCGCCGCCCGGCAACTCGAGGCGATGAAGCAGCAGCTCGTCAGCGGGCTCGCGAAGGTCGGGGTCCGCGCCGGTGACCTCAAGCTGTCCAACCTGCAGCTCGATCCGATCTACGCGCCCAATCCCCAGGGCTGGGCGACCCTCAAGGTCGCGACCTATCGCGCGCAGATCACGGTGACTGCCACGACGAAGGACTTCGCGAAGATCGCCGACATCATGGACGCCGCCGCGAGTGCCGGCGCGACGTCGATGACGAGCCAGTTCCGCCGCAGCGATCTCCCGGCGCTCAAGCAGCAGGTCCGCGATCAGGCGCTCGCCGCGGCCAAGGCGAAGGCGAAGCAGACCGCCGATGCGCTCGGCATCAAGCTCGGTCGCGTGATCTCGGTGGCCGAGCACCAGGGTGGCTCGATGTGGAGCCAGCGCTACTTCCCGAACACCGCGAACGTCGCCGAGGTCCGCGATGCCGCGGTCGCGCTCGGGGGCTCGCTGCAGCCGCTGACCCTCGACATCACGATCGGCTACGAGCTCGCGACGGCGACCTGAGCGGAACGTCACCGTGTGAGGGTCGCCGCGCCCCACGCGGGCCGCCGCGCAGGCCGTGCGCTCCGCCGCAGACGCGCTCGGGTGATCTGGCGATCTCGGTGCGCTCGAGCTGTGAGGTGACCTACGCCCGCGAGCGGCGCAATGCGCATGCGGGCTGTACGGGCATCGGATCGCGGGATGCGTCGCTGTGCGAGAAGGTTCACAGCGACAGGCCGCGATCCGGTCCGCTAGCGTCGGGCGCATGAAAGCGAGCAAGCGGCGCGATCGTGCCGGTCGGAAGAGCAAGCAAGCGCTGAAGCAGCGGCCGGCTGGCCCGGTCATCGTGCAGCCCGCCTTCTCCGCGGACGAGGAGGCCTTCTTCCGCGAAGGGGCGGAGCTCTCCGCCGCGAGCTCGCAGACCCTCGAGTCGTTCGCCGATCTCGATGCCGGCCACGTCGCGCGCCCGAGTCTGTGGCGCCGCTTCTTCGCGCGCGACGAGCGCACGTCGCGCCGCCGCGTCACCGCGAACGCTTGATCGATCCGCCGCGGCGCTCCGCGGCGCGCTCGACGGCTGTGTGACGCGCGCCACGCGCCGCGATCGCGCCGAGGTAACCAAACGTGTGCGGACAGTGATGGGCATGTAACGAGCCCTTACGCCGCACGTCGATCGCGTCGCGGCATTTCGCAGACATCGCGGGGCCCGGCCATTGCAATCGGGCTCGGCGCAGCACGACGACGTCCCGCTGACAACGCCTCGCGGGTCAGCGAGATGTCGGGTGGCTGCTCCCCCAACCGCGAACACCTTCAAGGAAGTCAGTCATGCGCTCTCCCGTTCACTTCATGCAGGTCACCCCCCTGCTCGCTGCGGCGCTGTTCATCCCCGCGTGCACGTCGGCCGACGCCAACGATCACACCGCAAGCGCGATGCAGGCGCTCCAGCGCGTCGAGGACCGCCTGCTCTCGATCGACGGTGACGAGGATGGCAAGGCCGACGCGATCGTCGCCCAGCGCGGCTCCCTCACCGACTCGTTGCCGACGACCGCGGACGTGCCGCTCGGGGTCGGCCGCATGCTCCGGCTGACCGATGCCGCGCCGAGCCGCGCGGTCGCCTTCAACGCCAACACGGTCATCTACACCGATACCCATCCGGGCGCCTCGACGGCGGTCTCGATCGGCCTCGCCGAGAGCGAGATCTCGATCGAGACGTACACCGTGATCCACGACGGCGCCGCGCCCGAGAGCTACCGCTTCTCGGTGGACCTCGGCGCGGGCGAGGTGCTGCAGGCGCTGAGCGATGACACCGTGGTGCTGCTCGACGCCGCGGGCGAGGTCGACTCGATGATCGAAGCACCGTGGGCGGTCGACGCCGCCGGTCAGGCCGTGCCGCTCACGCTGGCGGTCGACGGCAACGCGCTCGTCATGACCGCGCACCACACGAGCGGCGCGTTCGCGTACCCGATCGTCGCCGACCCGTCGGTCAAGCGGATGAAGATGATCTGCAAGGGGCCGTGGCTCTACAAGCTCGCGTGCGAGGCGGTCGTCGTCGAGGGTGGCAAGGCCGTCTACCGGATGATCCGGCCCACGCCGCGCAAGTGCAAGGAGGCCCGGGACGTGTGGGAGGTCAACTCCTTCAACGGCTCGGCGCGCTTCCTCGGCTACAAGTGCGTCAAGTGGTAGGCGGTCGCGCGTCCGGCGCGTGACGCCGCGTCTGCGGTGATGCCGCGACCGCCGTGGTCAGGCGGGGCGCGGCGCGAGCGCGAGGCAGAGCGTGCAGGCGCGTGCGGCGTGCGGGACGTCGCGGCGGTGGACGTCGAGGACCGCGCGCGAGATCTGCGCGAGCTCGCGCCGGACCTCGCGCCGCCGGCCGGCGACCCGCTCGATCTTCATCTGGTCGTACGCGGTGGTCTGGTGGCGCATCCAGGCGATCACCGCCGCCTCGGCGCGCTCGGCGACCGGGATCCGCGCGGTCCGGGCGACCGTGCCGCTGCCGACGGGCGTGGCATGCGCGGCGACGAGCCGCGCGACCGTGGTGGCATGCGCGGCCCACAGCGCCGAGAACCGCAGGAAGGCATGGACCTCCTGCTCGAACGTGACGACGTAGGTGGCCTGGGTGCGCTCGCGACGCGCGACGTCGGCCTGCCGCTTCTTCGCGTACGAGTCGGTCGAGCGCTCGACGTCGAGGGCGGCGCGCGCCGCGGCGATGTTCTCGGCCGGCGCCCACAGGCCCTTCGAGAACGCCTTGCGCCCGCGCTTCTCGATCACGGCCCACGACGGTCCCGCGGCCTTCACGCGACGGGTCAGCCCGGCGTCGCCGGGCGGCAAGCAGGCCCACGTCGCGGGCGGCGACACGCGCCGGCCATCCGGTGCGACGAAGACGTGGGGATCCGCGGTCGGGGCCAACGTGAGCGAGCCGGTCGTCATCGACGTGACGGTGCCCGAGCCCGCGTGCGCTGTCGATCACCTGCGCGAACTTCGAGCCCGCGCTTGCGCAGCTGGTCGCGGGGCTTGCGCGCGGCCCATCGCCCGTCCGCGCGCGGCCGGATCGCCGACCCGCCGGTCAGAAGAGCTGCGTCGAGCAGCCAAACTCGACCTTCACGTTGGCCGCAGGATCGCTCTGCACGCTGGTGCAGGTCGCCGCGCAGAAGGTGATCGTCGTCGGCGCCGCGTTGTCGTCGTAGTACCACCCGCCGGCGCTCGTGCAGTCCGCCACGCTCTCGACCTGCGGCAGGGTGGTCGCCGGGGCGGTGCCGCCCATCTGGTACTTCACGTTGACCTTGGACGGGTCGAGGGTCTCCCCCGTGGGCGGCGTCGGGATCACCAGGTCGCACGAGACCTGCGAGCCCGCGACCACCGCTTGGGTGATGTCCTGGAAGACTTGGGCCCAATCACCGGTGCAGATCACGCCGGCGGCGCCGCCGGTCTGCGCGATCAGCTGCGTGTAGACGGTGCCGGCGTTGGCGCCGCTGCCGAACGCACCGGTACAGCCGGTGCTCCCGCTGCCGTACGCGTAGATGCCGTGCACTTTGAAGCCGGTAAACATGCCCGCGGGCATGAGCCCGTTCACCGCGGTCGTGAAGTTCGCCGCGCTCATGCGGCTGTTGTCGTCAGTCACGAACACGAAGTGCTTGGCCGCGTCCGGACGCAGGAAGTCCGAGTACAGCGAGTATTTGCTGACCGCGAGCGGCGGACCGTCGGTGCTTCCGACCCGCTGGTTAACGAGCCGGAACTGCGTGTTGTTGCCGCAGCTCGGGCCGCCGAGCGGCGGGGGCACGCAGATCGCGTTCGAGCCACCGGGCGTCGCGATCATGACGACGCGGTAATCGATGTTGCTCGCGCTGATGAGCGTGACGAAGTCGTTGATCTTCGCCTGCACGTGGACCGTCTCCTGGTCCATGCTGCCGGACTGGTCGACGACCCAGATGATGTCGGAGGGCCTCGTGACGAAGTCCGCGGCGACCTCGTTGCCGGCGCACGCGGCCTCGCAGGTGTTGCTGGTGGTGCACACCGGCGCGTCCTCCGGGCAGTCGGCGCTGCCGCCGCACTCCACGCAGGCGCCGCTGGCGTGACAGACCGGCGCGTCCGCGCTGCACTCGTCGTTCGTCGTGCACGCAGCGTCGGCCGGACCACCGTCGCCGTCGCCGGCGCCGTCGCCGTCGCCGCCACCGGCGTCGGCACCGGCGCCGGTCGGTGAGCCGCATGCCCCGCTGACGATCGCGACACCCGAGACCACGAATGCCAGCAGAGACTTCGTCATGTCTCTCCACGCTAAGCAGGCTGCGCGGTGCTGTCACCGTGTGCTTTTGCGGCGCCCCACCGACATCGCGGGACTTCGGTGTGCCGCGCCTTCAGCGCGCGATGTTACGCTGGTCCCCGGATGCGCGAACGGTTCGGATCGTACGAGATCTACGAGGAGCTCGGCGCTGGCGGTCTCGCCACCGTGCACCTCGCCCGGACGCGCGCGGTCAAGGAACCGGTGGCGCTCAAGCGCCTCTATCCGCACGTCGCGAACGTCCGCGAGCTGGTCGACTCGTTCATCGAGGAGGCCCGGCTCGCGCGGTACCTGCGCCATCCCGGGATCGCGCGGGTCTACGAGTTCGGCAAGCTGCGCGGCCTGTTCTTCATCGCCTTCGAGTTCGTGCCCGGCCCGACGCTGCTGCAGCTCCAGGAGCAATGCCGCACGTACGTCGGCCGCATCCCCGTCATGATGGTGCTCGAGATCGCGTACCAGCTGTGTGACGCGCTCGAGCACGCGCACACGCTGTGCAACGAGCTCGGTCAGCCGCTGGGGATCGTCCACCGCGATGTCTCGCCCGCGAACGTGATCGTGTCGAGCTCGGGGCAGGTGAAGCTGATCGATTTCGGGCTCGCCAAGACCAAGCAGTCGTCGGTGCAGAGCCAGGCCGGCGTGATCAAGGGCAAGCTCAACTACGTCGCGCCCGAGTACCTCTCCGGCAAGCTCGATGCGCGGTGCGACCTGTGGGCCCTCGGGGTGGTGATGTACGAGCTGCTCACGCAGCGCCGATTGTTCGACGCGCCCGAGCAGGGCACGATCCTCGACCGCGTGCGCTCGCTGCCGATCCCCGCGCCGTCGCAGGCGAACCCCGAGGTGCCGCGCGAGGTCGACCAGATCGTCCTGACCGCGCTGACCCGTGATCCGAGCCGGCGCTGGCAGAGCGCGGGTGCCATGCGCGACGCGATCGGCGTGGTCGCGGCCGGTCGCCTGACGCAGCGCCAGTTCGTGTCGTGGGTCGAGTGGGCGTTCAGTCAGCAGCAGCCGCTGCGCCGCGAGGATAGCGGCGTGTCCGCGCTCCACGAGATCCTCCACAGCCGCGAGGTCGAGCTCGTGGAGCTCCCGTCGATCTCGGCGGCGATGATGCAGCGCCGCCGCGAGAGCGTCGCGATGATCCCGCCGATCGGAACGGCGATGATCCAGCGCTACACGTCGCGCCGCTGGATCTGGATCGCGATCCTGCTGGCGCTGTGCGCAGCGGGCTTGCTGGTCTACGTCGCTGCCACGTGGTGAGCAACCGAGGACCTCGGCGGCTAGTAGACGGTGACGGACGCGTGCAGCCTCGGCTCGGCTCGCAGCAGCGCACGGACCTCATCGGCACGCGAGCTCGGCACGTTGAGGGTGTAGCCGAGCGAGC
>JALZOI010000138.1:0-1134 GCA_030857245.1 Myxococcota bacterium | reverse complement strand
TACCGGAGCAGGTTGAACGTGGTGACGTCGACGGTGTAGCCGAGCGAGCCGACCGCTGCCCACTCCACGTGGTGTGCTGCCAGCAACGCCGCGATGATCGCCTGCGTCTGATCGGTAGCCAGCTCCGGGTTCAAGTACCCAGCAACCGGGATCCAGGGTTCGGGCGCGGCGACGGGCGCGGCGACGGGCGCGGTTGCTGCCACCGCGGGGCGGGCGGCTGGTGCCGCGGGTTGGCCGCAGGCGCCGAGGGACAAGGTCAGCAGGAGGAGCAGGCGTCTCACCAGGACTTCAACGCGCGTGTCATCAGATCGGTCCACGACCCGGCGGCAGCCTGGGCAGGCTCGAAGCACAGACCGGATCGCCGTGCTCGTGCGTTATGGTTCGATCGATGCGCAAGCCCCGCCGGATGATCGAGAGACGCCTGTTCGATGCGGTCCTCCTCGTGCTCGCGGGGACGAGCTGCCAGCCGCGCGCGGCGACGGTGCGCGAGCCCGAGCCCGGGCCTGGCCCGACCGGCGAGTTCATCCCCGATCCCGATGCCCTCGGGGCCACCGGTCCGGCGGATGCCGCCGCGGATCTCTCGGCGGAAGCGTCAGCGAGCGACGCCGGTTCGGGCCCGGATCCCGATCCGACGGCGATGTGCGCCACGTACCAGCAGGGTTCGCGGGTCAAGCGGCCCCCGGCGCCGGCCTCGCCATCGTGGTCGCCAACCGGGCTCGAGGTCACCGATTTCGCGAGCTGGGATGCGGCGCGCAGCCTGGCGCTGTGCACGATCGTGCGGGACCGCATCTCCGGGTCCATGTCGGTGATGCGCACGCCGATCTGCTGCCCGCAGGGCGGCCAGAAGTGCGCGCCGCCGTACAAGGCCACCGAGCAGGTGACCCGGCTGCTCGTCGAACGGGCCGAGGTTCGTCCCGATGGCGGCGTCGCCGCGAGCACCGTCAGGTGGGTCGACGTCGCCACGAATCCCGAGCGCCCACATAACTGCGGCCGCCGCCCCGAGGGCCTGTACTTCGGGGAGGCGAGCCCGGCACCCGCGGCCGACGACGTCGGCTCGCAGCTCGCGGCGATGGCCGAGCTGGAGGCGGCGAGCGTGCCGGCCTTCGAGCGGCTCGCGCGCGAGCTCGCGTGGCA
>JALZOI010000706.1 GCA_030857245.1 Myxococcota bacterium | reverse complement strand
TCACAGACGTGCGTCGTCGGCAGCGGCACCGGCCCGGTCACGAACGCGAACATCACGGCGGTCACGATCACGTGCACGACGAACCAGTACACGATCGGCGGCACGGTGAGCGGGCTCGCCGGTAGCGGCCTCGTGCTGCGCAACAACGGCGGCAATGCGCTCGCCATCTCGGGCAACGGCAGCTTCACGTTCACGACAGCGATCGCCAGCGGGGCGACCTTCGCCGTCACCGTGCAGAGCCAGCCGACGACGCCGACCCAGACCTGCGCCGTCACCGGCGGCACCGGCACGGTCGGCGGCGCCAACGTCACGAGCGTCGTCGTCAACTGCAGCACCAGCACGTTCACCGTCGGCGGCACGATCTCCGGCCTCGCCGGCACCGTCGTCCTGCAGAACAACGGCGGCGACAGCCGCTCGCTGTCCACGAACGGCAGCTTCGCCTTCAGCACGCCGCTCGCGAGCGGTAGCGCCTACGCGGTCACCGTGCAGACCCAGCCCGGCTCCCCGTCGCAGACCTGCACGGTCGCCAGCGGCACGGGCACGGTCACGACCAGCGACATCACCTCGGTCAGCGTCACCTGCACGACGAACACCTTCACGGTCGGCGGCACGCTCTCCGGCCTGGCCTCGGGCGCCACGGTCGTGCTGCGCAACAACAACGCGAACGACCTGACGCTGACGACGAACGGCAGCTTCACGTTCGCGGTCGCGATCGCGAGCGGCCAGCCCTACGCGGTGACCGTGTTCGCGAACCCGACCTCGCCGGCGCAGTTCTGCACGGTGGCCAGCGGCAGCGGCACCGTCGGCGCGGCGAACGTCACGAACGTGGTGGTGACGTGCGGCTTCGAGAACGGCACCGTGCGCGATGTCTTCGGGGCCGTCAGCGGGATCCTGATCGTCCCGTGCGGCGATGGATCGAACAGCAACTGCACCCAGGCGGTCGCCGAGAGCTCGTGCACCGCGCTCGGCCGGAAGCTCGTGAGCCACGCGTCGGATGGCACCGCCGGGGTCCTCTCGCTGGGCGCGACGAACTCCTGTAGCGGGTCGATCTCCTACTTCACGGCCGACGCGTCCCTCGCCGGGCAGTGTCTGATCGGGATCTCCAACGCCTCCTGGAGTGCATCATGCTGTGGCCTCGGCTGGTGGCACGGCCACATCGTGACGATCCCAGCCGCCGGGGCGCAGTTCGGCACCGTCGACCCGTTCGCATCCGGGTACAACAGCAGCTTGAACAACGTGGGCGGCCGGGTGTGGGGATGCAACACCGTGTCGGAGCCGCCGCCGACGCACACCGGCTGCACGACGTACAACGTCGCCTGCCGGTAGCGGCGACGCGACCGGTCCCGGATCAGCGTGCGCCCGGCCCGAACGGCTGGGCGAGCTCGTCGAGGAAGGCGCACGCACCCGGCGCGCCCGAGTCCTGACACTTCGTGATCAAGCGCGCGAGCGCCTCGCGCCGCACGGTGAGCTCGGTGATGCGGCGAGCGATGTCGGTCACCTTGGCGATCGCGCGCTCGCGGACGCGTTCGCAGGGCATGCGCGGCGAGATCCGCAGCCCGACCAGGCTCTTCTCGTCGGCGAGCGAGAAGCCGAGCGCCGTCGCGCGACGGACGAACGCGAGCCGGCCGACGGACTCGGCGTCATACTTGCGCTGGCCGCGCGGGCTTCGCAGCACCCGGCCGAGCAACCCTCGCGCTCGTCGTAGCGGACGGTCTCGGTCGACGGCTCCGCGAGCTTCGCGACGTCGCGATCCTGAGCGGCGGGTCGTGCGACCCCGGCCCCGGTCACTGACGCTCGCCAGCCGTTCGCGGACGCGGGATGCTGCGCGCCCGAGCCGCAGTGTGCGCGACGCACCTCGGCCCGACGAGCGGAGTTGCAGGCTCCGGAGTTGCAGTATCGTGACGCCATGACCGCAAGCGCGACCACGAAGAGCTGCCGAGGTGTCGTATGACCCAAGGCCCTGAGGCGACGAGCGAGCCGAGCGCGACGAGCGAGCCGAGCGCGCCGACCGAGCCGAGCGAGCCGAGCGCGCCGACCGAGCCGAGCGCGACGAGCGCGACGAGCGCGACGAGCGCGACGAGCGCGACGAGCGCGACGAGCGCGACGAGCGCGACGAGCGCGACGAGCGCGACGAGCGCGACGAGCGAGCCGAGCGAGATCGCAGCAACCGCCTCCGAGCTGGAGATCGTGGTCGGCGATGTCACGATCACGGGGCAGCTCGCGCTCGGGTCCTCGAAGCTCGCGATCGTAGGTCCCGACGGATCGTTGCGGGGCTCGAGCGTGGTGATCACCAAGGCCACGCTGCGCGTCCCGGGGCTGCAGCTCTCGGCGGACCGGATCGATTGCTCGAACCTGTCCCTCGCGTGGGGGCGCGAGGGGCTCCGCGTCGAAGCGGCGTCCCTGGACATCCTCGGCCTGTCCGTGGGAGCGGGGCAGGCCTCCTCGCCGTTCACGGTGGTCGCCACGCGGACGTCGGTGCAACAGCTCGCGGTGCATGGCGGTCACGTGCACGTCGCACAGCTGGCCGTCGAGAGCGCGACGCTCGCGGTGACGCTGCCGGTTGCCGCCGCCGAACCAGCCGCACCGGGAGCCCCGGAGCGCTCGTATTTCACCGCCGAGGTCATCGCCGACGTGAAGCGCATGCTCGACCGGTTGTCCGGAGATGTCAGCGTGGATCTCGCGCTCGATCTCACGGTCCCCGTGCTCGGCCGCCGTCGGGCGACGCACCGCTTCCGGATCCCGATCGAGGACGGCACGATCGACTACCGGCGCCTCGAGAGCGACCTCTCGACGCTCGAGAACGCGCTGCTCGACTTCTCCCTGCGCGAAGGCGCCCTCGTCCTCGAGATGGGCGTGCCGTTCCTCCCGACGCGCGGCCTCGGGAAGCCGATCGTGATCTGGGACCTCCAGGGCGCCGACCTCGAGCTGGCCGAGCGCCGGGGCATCCGGTTGGCCGCGCTCTCCGAGGGCCGGCTGGCCAGCGAGTCGACCGGCGAGGGCCCCTCGCGCGTCGCGATCCGGGAGCTCGAGGCCCGCGACTTCGCGGTGAGCCTCGCGCTTGCTCTGGACCCCGCCGCCCCCCTCAGCGTGCTGCCGCTCCGTCGCCTCGATCGCATGGTGGTGACCGGCACTCTCTTCCATCAACCCGACGGTGAGCCGCGTGCGGGAGCCGCGCTTGGTGGGCTCGAGGCCGTGGAGCTGGGCCCGACGAGCGTCGGGCTGGGCCGGCAGACGCTGCGCTGTGCACGTGCGCGACTCGCGCACGCGACCGACCTCGAGATCGCGTTCCTGGGCCTCCGTCCGCAGAGCGCGCGCGGCGTCGTTCTCCAGCTGGTGCTCGACGACGTTCGCGTCGCGCCGTCGGCGGTGGCGAGTGCGGACGCGGTGGCAAGTGCGGACGCGGTGTGATCGCGTGCGGCTCGTCGAGCGCGATTCAACGAGAGCCGGGTATCACGCTCGACCGGTCGCTCGCACGGTCGTCTCGACGGGACACCAGCGAGGTAGTCGCTAGACTGGCCGTATGGCATTCGCATCAACGAGCTCGCAGCACCGGAAGGCAGGACGCACCGAGGCGAACCTGACTCCGGTGGCAATCCGATCCAAGGTCGACCTTCCCAAGGGCTTCGAACACGTCGTTCGCGAGCGCCTCGCGACCCAGGTCGGGCACGCGGGGACGCTGATCGAACGCGGGACCGTCCGGTTCGAGGACGTCAACGGACCGCGCGGCGGGGTCGACACGGTGTGCCGCATCAAGCTGGTCCTCAGTGGCCGGCCGTCGATCCAGGTCGAGAAGCGCGCATCCACGGCCGAGCTCGCGCTCGCCGCCACGTTGCCGGCGCTCAAGGCCGCGGTCCGCCGGACGACGGGCAAGCACAACCTGCGCGCGGGACGGCGCAGCGGGCCCGCGTCGGCGAGCCGACGTCCCGCCGCGACGGATGGCGGCTCGGTCATCGGA
>JALZOI010000705.1 GCA_030857245.1 Myxococcota bacterium | reverse complement strand
CGCGGGTCGGGCGACCGGCGGGTGGCGATCATCGGTGCGCCCGAGCGGGGCCGGCGCGCCGGGCATTGCGGCTGCGGGCACGGGCGAGACCCGCAGCACGATCTCGTCGGGATAGACCATGCCGAGGTCGGCGCGCGCGCGATCCTCGACGGTCCCGACATCGCTGCGCAGCGCGTTGATCTCGCGGGTCAGCCCGGCGTTCGTGATCGCGAGCGCGCGAGCTTCGACCGCGAGCTCGTCGAGCTGGGTCTGCAGCTTCGCGCTGCGGGGGTCGCGGCGCATCACCTGGCCCGGCACGTAGCCGATGCCGATCGCGACGACGATCGCGAGACCGAGCCGGGTCCCCCAGCGCCGCGAGGCGGGCGCAACGTACGTATCGGCCAGGGCCTTGGACACCGTAGGTCGAAGTTACGGATCGCGGATGCCCGGGCAACTTTTGTCCCGCCTCTCGCGCCGCTCCGATTGTGATGGAGTTTCGGTGCCCTGTGTGTACGCTGCCTGCCCACATGCCCGGGATGCATCGGCTGTTCTTCGTTTCGGCGGTCCTGGTCGCTGCCGCGTGTGGCGATGACGAGCGCTCCAGCGTCGCGATCGTCTGCGGCGACGGCACGACCGGCGCGCTCGCGGGCGGCAGCACCGTCGCGGTCACCGCCGCGGCCGGCAAGGATCTGCGAGGCGCGGCGATCACCGCGACCGCGAAGACCACGGTCCCGAGCGGCGCGGTGTCGATCGCGTGCGCGCCCGAGATCGTCCTCGATGGCTACCTCGCGCTCGGCCCGGCCGTCGCGTTCGGCGCCGAGGGCACGTGGTCGGACCGCCCGTTCGAGCTGACCGTTCCGTACAAGGCTGCGCGGCTCCCGAAGGGCGCGACCCGCGCGCACGTCCGCATCCTCGCGCAGCGCCCGGGCCAGGCGCCGTACTTCCCCGCAGTCTCGAACCGCACGCTGGTCGATGACGATCGGTTCGCGTCGACCGCGACGTTCCGCGCCGGCGAGCTGACGACCTACCAGATCGTCGCCGCGACCACGGCCGGCGCGAAGGAGACCCAGCAGTTCGCGTGGCGCGCCATCGTCGGGATCTCGATGGGCGGCAACGCGGCGATGTCGATCGCGCTGCGCCACCCCGACAAGTTCGACATCGTCGCCGATCTCGTCGGCGAGCCCGGGCCGTCGATGGTCTACACGCTCGGCATGGTCCGCGACTTCGTGTTCGGCGGGTTCTGCACCGCGGCCGATCAGCTCGCGGGCCGCGGCGCGATCGGCACGCTCTGCCCGGTCCCCTCGACGCGCCAGGATCAGTTCGAGGCCGCGTCCGACTACGAGCACATGCTCTACCAGGCCGGTGATGGCGTCGGCCTGACCCTGCGCCGCAGCCTCTACATGAAGGGCGTGCGCGACATGTCCCGGGCGCTGTCGAACCCCGCGCTCTACAACCCGGCGCATCCGTACGCGCCGCCCGGCGTGCCCGCCGCGTACCTGACGCGCACCGCGGCCGATCGCTGCGCGAACCCGATCGTGCTCGCCGACTTCTACGACCGCGAGTTCAACCCGGAGGGCGCGAGCCCGGTGATCACGTTCTGCGACGGTGGCGACTCGCCGGCGCTCGGCCTCGGCGTGTTCGATCCGGCGCAGCCGCAGCTCGATCCCGTCGAGATCGCGCTCGCCGTGGACCTCAACAACAACGGCCAGCGTGACCTCGGGGAGCCCGTCGTCACCAACGCGATGGAGCCGTACGAGGACGTCGGCACCGACGGCATCGCGAGCACCGCCGAGGCCGGCTACGACGCGCGGACCAACCCGGATCCGGCGCGCGACGACTACCACTACCTGCGCAACCCGCTCGGCACCGAGGGCAACGGCGATCACGAGGCCGGCGAGCCGTACGAGGACGTCGGCCTCGATGGCGTCGCGTCGACCTGCCAGATCGGGTCGACCCCGCCGGGCGGCGTCGCTGGTTGCTACGACTTCGGCGAGGGCAACGGCGCGTGGGACATCTCGCCGAACATCACCCGCTGGTACGACTCGGATCTGATGGTGCGGCTCGCCGCGCTCACCGACGCGCAGCGCCGGCACATCGCGCTGTGGTTCGACGCCGGCATCCGCGACTTCCTCAACGCGTCGGTCTCGGCCAACAGCGCGATCGGTGCGGCGATGGCGAAGTACCAGCTGCCGTTCGGCGTCTACGACGGCTTCGGCACGCTGGTCGGTGCGAACACCGAGACCGCGTACGACTTCACCGAGGTGCCATGGGGCGAGCTGCCGCGGCACGGCTACCTGCGCTACGGCAACCCCGACGCGAGCGCGAGCGAGATCATGAACGGCGACGGCCGCCACGTCGGCACCGCGCAGCAGATCATCAACCGCGCGACCACCGCGTTCGCGTGGCTCAACCAGCGCTGGCCCGAGGGTGACTTCACCGACACCCTCGCGCTCGGCGTGTTCAAGCGCACCGAGGTCCACACCTCGCCGACCACCGGCCGCGCGAGCCCGTACGCGATCTTCCTGCCGCCCGGCTACGAGACCAGCCCGGACGCGCGCTACCCGGTCGTCTACTTCCTCCACGGCTACGGCCAGGAGCCGAAGGATCTGATCGATCTCTCGGCGGTGTTCGCGAACTACATGATCTCGGACTCCCCGCTCGCGACGCGCTTCCAGAAGATGATCATCGTCTACGTCGATGGCCGCTGCCGGCCGCAGCTCGACGGCGTCCCCGTCGATCCGACCGGCGACGGCTGCGAGCGCGGCACGTTCTACATGGACGCGCCCGCCGGCGGCACCGCGCGGATGGAGACCAACCTGCTCGAGCTGATGGACTACATCGACGCGAACTACCGCACGAAGCGACCGTCGCCGGCCGAGATCACGCTGTAGCGGCGCTACTGCGAGATCAACGTCAGCGACCCGGGGCCGCGCGCCCACAGCCGATCGAACTGGTCGGTCGCGATGTCGACGATGTGGTTCTCGGCGAGGCCACGCCGGGTGTCGACCCGGCGCACCTTCTTGCCGTCCCACGCGGCGATGCCGCGCTCGGTCGCCATCCAGACCTGGCCGTTGCGCGTGGCGACGACGTCGTTGACCGCGAAGCGGAGCGCCGCCGGGAAGTCCCACGCCTTGCCGTTCCAGCGTCCCGCGCCGACGGCGGTCGCGATGATGACGTCACCGTTCGCCGCGATCGTGACCGCGCGCGCGTGCTCGGCCGGCAGCCCGTCCGCCGGCGTCCACACCTTGACCTCGCCGCTGGCGAGCCGCGCGACCCCCTCGCTCGTCGCGAAGAACGCGACGCCATCGTGGACGTCCGCATCGATCACGCCGTTCGGGATCGGCAGCATGCGGGGCTGGCCTGGCAGCGGATCGCGGCCGGGGTCGTGCGGTGCCGCCTCGGCCTCGGTGCGGTGGTACGTGACCTTGCCGGACGCCGGCTCGATGACCGCGATGCCGTACGCCCGGATCTCCTCGCCATCGCGGTAGCGCAGGCCGACCCACAGCGAGCCGGTTGACGCGAAGCGCGCGAAGTTGACCTCGGGGGCCTCGCCCGGCGTCGCGAGCGTGACCCGCGGCACCGCCGTCCACGTCGTGCCCTCGATCCGCGACAGCCGGATCTGGTGCTCACCGACGCTGCGATGCAGCGCGAAGATCGGTCCGGCGGGGTCGCGCACGACCGCGAGCACGACCTCGTCGGGGCCGCCGGGGACGAAGCCCTCACCGGTCCAGTGCCAGGCCTGGCGGCCACCGGTCGCGATCCAGCAGTCCTGGACGCGGGCGCACGCGACGGTCAGCTCGGTGGCGTCCTGGAACATCGGGCGGCGACGCAGCCAGTCGCGCGGCCGCGGATCGCCGTCGCGATAGCGCGCGGTGCCGAGCTCGCGCGTGCCGATCACGAGCTGATCGCCGGCGGCGCCGAGCGAGAGCGCGCCCGGCGGTGGCTGGACATCGAGCGGCTCGATCATCCAGTCGGGGG
>JALZOI010000704.1 GCA_030857245.1 Myxococcota bacterium | reverse complement strand
GTGCCGGGGCGGAGCGCCGCGACCGCCTGCGCGCCGCGCCGCCGCAGCGACGCGACCTCGAGCTTCGCGAGGTCGCCGACCGCCCAGAGGAGCAGCTTCGCGGTGGTCAGCATCGGGGGCCGGTCGCCCTGGATCTTCGCGTCTCCGGGGGCGCCCTGGTAGAGGTTGCCGTCGGAGATCCGCTCGGGCCGGGTGCTGAGGTGCCAGCGGCGCAGCGTATCGAGCAGCAGCCGCTCCACCGTGCGCGGCGCGAGCGAATGGATCGCGAGCCCGAGGGCGATGAACCGGGGCACGAACAGCGTCCGGCGCGGCCGCTCCGCGAGGTCGGCGATCGCGCGCGCGACCTTCTCGGGTGACTGCACCGGCGGCAGCGCCCGCGGCGTGAGGCCGATCAGGTTCGCGGCGACCTCGAAGTGCGGCGTATCGATCGCGTACGGGAACGCGGTGCACACGTGGATGTCGCGCTCGTCGGCGAGCTCGACCCGCAGCGCCTCGGAGAGGCCGTGCACTCCGAACTTGCTGATGGTGTACGCAGGCACGAAGGCCTGGCCGATCTGGCTGAGCACGGAGCCCACGTTGATCAGCACCCCGCGGTGCTGACGGCGGAACACCGGCACGACCGCACGGGCGCCGAGGATCGCGCCGAACAGGTTGGTCTCGAGCACGCGGCGATGGGGCTCGAACGGGCCCTGCTCGAGGAGCGCGTACAGCGTGACGCCCGCGTTGTTCACCCACACGTCGACGCGACCAGCGTGCTCGAGCGTGCGCGCGAGCAGCCGCTCGACGTCGGCCTCGATCGTCACGTCGGTCTGCACCGCGATCGCACTCCCGCCGGCGTCGCGACATTCGCGGGCCACGTCCTCCAGCGCATCGAGCCTGCGCGCCGCGAGGACAAGCGAGGCCCCTCGCCGTGCCATCTCGAGCGCGAGCGCTCGTCCAAGCCCACTCGACGCGCCGGTGATGACCACGACGCGGTCACGAAGCAGAAGTTTTGGCATTGCCGGCGCTGTCTTGCAGCCGACGTGCCGGTACGCACCTCGCGCCGCGTACGGGATCTCCGCAGACGCTCGCGCCGACGGTCGCTACTCGCCGTCGGGCTTCTTCGGGCGCTTCTGGTTGGCCTCGCGGAAGCGGTCGGCCCAGCCCTCGACGTTGACCTGCTTGACGCGGGTCAGCGCGAGCGCGCCGCGTGGGACGTCCTTCGTCACCGTCGAGCCGGAGCCGACGTAGGCGTCGCGGCCGATCGTGACGGGGGCGACGAGCTGGCTGTCGGAGCCGATGAAGGCGCCCGCCTCGATCGTGGTCTTGTACTTGCCGACGCCGTCGTAGTTGCAGGTGATCGTGCCGGCGCCGATGTTGGCCTTGTTGCCGATCGAGGCGTCGCCGAGGTAGGCGAGGTGGTTGGCCTTGGCGCCCGCCATCAGGTGCGTGGCCTTGGTCTCGACGAAGTTGCCGAGGTGGACGTCCTCGTCGAGCCGCGAGCCCGGGCGACAGTGCGAGAACGGGCCGATCTGCGCGCGCGAGCCGATCGTGGTGTCGGTCAGCACCGAGTACGGCTTGATGTAGACGGTGTCGGCGACGGCGACATCGGTGAGCACCGCGCCGTGATCGATCCGCGTGAAGTCGCCGATGTTCGTCTTGCCGCGCAGCGTGACGTTCGCCGCGAGCCAGACGTCCTTGCCGAGCGGCCCGACGTCGGCGTCGATGTACGTCGACGCCGGGTCGATCATGGTGACGCCGGCACGCATCCACGTCTCGTTGATGCGGCGGCGGGCCTCGACCTCGACGCCCGCGAGATCGACGCGATCGTTGATGCCGGCGACCTCGGTGAACGGCGCGTCGATCGCCGTCGCACCGCCGCGCGCGGCCGCGTGGGCCACGAGGTCGGTCAGGTAGAGCTCGCTCTTCGCGTTGTCGGCGCGCAGCGTCGCGAGGTCCCTGCGAAGGTGGCCAAGGCGGATCGCGTAGAAGCCGGCGTTCGTGTCCTGGATCCGCTTCTGCTCCCCGGTGGCGTCCGAGTGCTCGACGATCTTCTCGAGCTTGCCGGCGGCGTCGCGCACGAGGCGACCGTACGGCATCGGCCGCGGCGGGACCGTCGAGAGCAGCGCCATGCCGGCGGGCGAGGCGGCGCACGCGGCGGTGAGCTCGGCGATCCGCTCGCTCGCGAGCAGCGGGGCGTCGCCGGTGAGGATCACGACGATGCGGTCATCAGACTCGTTCTGCACGGCGGGGAGCGCGCACTGCACGGCGTGACCGGTGCCGCGCTGCTCGGGCTGGATCGCGACCTCGACCGAGCCCGCGCCGAAGCTCGCGTCGAGGGCCTGCTTCACGACGTCGGACTTGTGGCCGAGGATCGCGACGACGCGACCGGCGCCGGCCGCGCGCGCGGCGGTGACGACCCAGTGGAGCAACGGGCGGCCCGCGACCTTGTGCAGGACCTTCGGGGTGTCGCTCTTCATGCGGGTCCCCATCCCCGCGGCCATGATGAAGACGAGAGGAGCTGGACGACTCATGTACGCGCGAACCTAGCACTACGTGTGCCGTGGATTCGAGGCGTCGCGCGACGGTGGTGATCGCGCGTGACGTGTGGTTCGACGCAGTTCATGCGCTCGGCCGCGAGCCGCACCTCGCACGGTGAGCGGCGTGGCGCGGGCCGGTGTGCGGATCACCTACACGCTGGGATCGGGTGTTGATCGGGTCTGGGGTTCGTCCCGGGTTCTGGGCACAATGGTGGGGATGCTCCGCTGGACCCTCGCCGCTGCCGCTGCGGCTGCCGCGTGTGGCGTCGGGTGCGGCGTCCAGATCGGCAGCGGCGCGGACGAACGTCCCGACGCCGCGAACCCGGACGCCCGCCCCCCCGTCGACGGCGGCGTCGATGCGCCGGTGGATGCCCGGCCGTGCACCGGCGGCGACGGGGCGATGATGAGCGGGTCCACCTGCTTCCTGCTGTTCACCACGCCTCGCTCGTTCGCCGACGCCAGGGCCGCCTGCGCCGGCCTCGGGACCACGCTCGCGGTGCCCGCCGACGCCGCGAAGCATGCGTCCGCCAGGACCCTCGCCGGGGGTCGGGACGTCTTCATCGGCCTCAGCGACGAGGCCACCGAGATGACGTTCGTGTGGGTCGACGCCACGCCGCTGGTGTTCACTGCGTGGAACCCCGAGGAGCCGAACAACGGCAGCGCCACGTACGAGGAGGACTGCGTGGTGATCGCGGGCACCAGCGGCACAGCCTGGGATGATCGCCCGTGCGCGCCGGGCAATGGTGCGCCGCTCGGTTCCGGGTCGTACGCTTACATGTGCCAGTTCTAGACGCGCGCAACGCCGCGCTCGAGGAGGAGCTCGTCCGCGATCCGGACGACCTGATGAGCTATGCCGTGTACGGCGATTGGCTGGCGGAGCAGGGCGATCCACGGGGCGAGCTGATCGCGACGCAGCTCGCCGCGGAGCAGGGCGATCCCGCGATGCGGCGCGCCGCGGCTCGCGTGTACAGCCGCCACCGCGAGTACTTCCTCGGCAGCCTCGCGGACACGATCGCGGGCGGCGCATTCGAGTGGCGCGCCGGCTTCATCCAGCGCGCGCGCCTCGCGTACGAGCTGCTGCTGTTCGTCGACGGCGCGCGGGTGGCGACCTCGGTCGAGCAGCTCGTCGAGCAGCTGCTCGCGCATCCGTCGGCGCGGTTCCTCGTCGATCTGACGCTCGGGACGATCGGGCGTGATCGCTGGGGCCGGGCGCTCGGGCATCACCAGGCCGCGATCGCGAAGCTCGTCGCGGCGCGCCCGCGGACGCTGCGCCGCCTCCACCTCGGCGACGTCGGCAGCAACGCCAACGCGAGCCTCGGCCCGCTCGAGGCGGTGTGGCCGGCGGTGCCAGGCCTCCACGAGCTCGTCCTCGAGGGTGACTTCGAGCTCGGCGCCAGCGAGCTACCCGAGCTGCGCCGCGTCGAGCTCCGGCCCGCGACGCTGCGC
>JALZOI010000703.1 GCA_030857245.1 Myxococcota bacterium | reverse complement strand
CCTCCGCTGGTCGCAGCGTGTCGCCCGCGGCTCGTGCTGCGCGCGCCCTCGCGCTCGCCGGTCGCGGCGAGGAGTCGGTCAGCGCTCGCGAGCGCGCAGCCACCGTCTGGGACGTGCTGCCGGTCGTGTACGCCGACGCGATGTCCGGTGACGAGCCGACCGGCGCCAGCGATGGCACCGGCGTGCCGAGCATCCGCAGCGAGCGCGGCCCGGCCGGCTCGTTCGGCGGTCGTACGTTCGCAGGCCGCGACCTCGTGATGCCGGACGGCTCCATGGATGGCGGCTTCGCCGTCGAGCGGCCGGGCCTTGGCGCGCTGTCCGCGCGTGCCGGCGAGGCGCTCGGTTCCTACGTCACGCCGCATGCGCCGACGTTCGCAACGTCGCCATCGTCCTCGCCAGGCACGAGTGCAGCCCCGCACCGCGAGGTCGGCGCCGTGATGCGCGCGCCGACCGCGGCGCAGGAGCTGGTCCGCACCGGTCGGCCGTCGGGTCGGCACGGCGGCGGTGAGGTCGAGATTCCGTCGTGGTTCGAGTCGGCGGCGCGCAAGATGCTCGAGGAGCGCAGCGGTGCCTCGGACGGCATCTCGCTCGCCGAGCTCACGCTCGTGACCTCCGCGCCCTCGTCTCACATCGCCGCGTCATCACGCACCGCGCCGAGCGCGGGACCGATCGCGCCGGGCATGAACACCGGCGCAGCCCAGTCCGGCGCCGCCCCCCAGGTCGACATCGAGAAGGTCGCAAACGAGATCTACCGGCACATCCTGGTCCTCATGGATGTCGCGCGCGCACGTAACGGGGAGCCCTACCTATGAGCTTCGAGCCAGCATCCGCCAAACTCACGATCGGCAGCCTCGACGACACGAGGTTCACGGTGAGCGCCCAGTACAACCCCAAGGAGCTCCAGGTCGACCAGTCCGTGCCCTGGAAGAAGCCCGACTCGGCGAACAAGACCGGTGCGCAGGGCGGCGGCGGCAGCGGCGACGGTGGCATCGCGCTCGAGTTCACCGGTGCGGAAGGCCGCTCGATGAGCGTCGAGTTCCTGTTCGACGGCTCCGAGGGCAACGGGCGGTACGTCGACGTCGCGGAGCAGGTCGGGATCCTCGAGGTGCTCGCCGCGGTGATGGATCCCAAGTCCAAGGACGAGAAGAAGCGCCGCCCGCACCACTGCGTGATCAGCTGGGGCGATCGCGGCCTGCCGAAGTTCCAGTGCGTGATCGAGTCGCTCTCGACCAAGTACACGATGTTCTCGAGTGAAGGCGTGCCGCTCCGCGCGACCTGCACGGTCAAGCTCAAGGAAGCCACGAGCGTCGACAAGAAGGGCAAGTAAGCGTGGGCGCCGCAGCACCCAACGTCGATGTCTTCATTGATGGTAAGGAAGTCAAAGACTCGGACTTCATCTCGTACATCGTCGAGCGCGACATGTACCAGCCCGACATGGCGGCGGCGGTGCTGTCGAACCAGAACGACATCTACGCGAGCGACGTCAAGGTCGGCTCCGAGCTCGAGATCAAGGTCGGCGACGGCAAGAGCATCTACAAGGGCGAGGTCATCGGCCTCGAGCCTGTCTACAAGGGCGGCGAGCCCACGCGCCTGCTCGTCCGCGCGATGAACAAGCTGCACCGGCTGCGGCGGATCCGGAAGTCGCTCACGTTCACCGAGAAGACCGACAAGCAGATCCTCTCGCAGATCGTCAAGGACGCCGACCTCACGCTCGACTGGAAGCACGAGAAGTCGATCACGTACAAGCACGTCTACCAGCACAACATGAGCGGCCTCGAGTTCGTGCGGCAGCGCGCCGCGCGGATGGGCTGCCACGTGTGGTGCGTCGACTCGACGCTGTTCGTCAAGGAGCCAGACTTCTCGGCCTCCAGCGGGATCAAGATCAGCGTCGACGAGGGCGGCAACCTGCGCTCGTTCACGCCGCGGATCTCGTCGGCGAACGTCGTCAAGAAGGTGACGGTCAAGGGCTGGAATCCCGAGACCAAGGAGCTGATCACCGGCGAGGCCTCGGCGACGACCTCGCCACTCGGCTCGCAAGGTTGCGTCGAGGCCTGCGGCAAGCACGGCGGCGAGGAGAGCTTCACCGTCGACCAGCCCATCTGGAGCAAGGAAGAAGCCGACGCGATCGCGAAGGCGAAGCTGCGCGACATGAACATGTCGTTCCTGACCGGTGAGGCCGAGATGGCCGGCAATGCCGACATCGATGTCGGCAAGGTCATCGAGATCGTGGCGAACGCGATGAGCACGTCGGACCCGTTCAACGGCAAGTACTACGTCATGGGCATCACGCACCGCCACACGATGCCGAAGGGCAAAGAGGGCGGGTTCGCGACCATCGTGAAGTTCGCCCGCGACGCGGTGAAGCAGTAGCTCCATGCAGTCCGGAGGGCCACGTGGCGACGCGATGGATAACGTGCAGTACGGGCTGCACTACGCCCTCGTCACCGACAACAAGGATCCGGACGGTCTCGATCGCGTGAAGCTGCGGTTCCCCTGGCTCGACGGCGGCGACCAGGACCAGTCGCACTGGGCCCAGCTGCTGACGCCGATGGAGGGCGACAAGTTCGGCTGGTACACGCTGCCCGACGTCGATGACGTCGTCGTGGTCGTGTTCCTCAACGGTGATATCAGCCACCCGGTCGTCGTCGGCGGGGTGTGGAGCAAGGCCGACAGCTCGCCCGAGCCCAACGAGGACGGCGCGAACAACTTCCGCGGCTATCGCAGCCGCTCGGGCCACCGGCTGATCCTCGACGACTCCAAGAAGGTGAAGATCGTGCTCGCCGACAAGACCGCGAAGAACGTGATCGGCATCGGCGAGTTCGACAAGGACGGCGCGGGTCCGAACGTCTGCGCGGTCTTCACGCCACCGATGGCCGGGAAGACCGGCATCTCGGTGTCGACGATGGAAGGCAAGCTCGAGATCACCTGCAAGAACGGCAAGCTGCTGCTCGACGCCAAGCAGAAGATCAAGATCAACGCGAAGACGACGGTCGAGATGAAGGCGGGCACGGACATCAAGCTCGAGGGCAGCTCGACCGCGAAGCTGACCTCGGGTTCGCCCAGCAACTACGACGCACCGGTCACGAACATCAACTGAGCCACCACCGTGACGCTCTTCTTCCTCGATCGGGTGATGTCGCACGCGCAGCGCGCGTCGAAGATGCGTGGCGTCTACCTCGCGATCGTCTGCGATAACCAGGAAGGCGACGGCAATCCCGGCTACCGCGTCAAGGTGAAGTACCCGTGGATGAACGAGCAGGAACAGACGTTCTGGGCTCGCATCGCGACGCCGATGGGCGGCAAGGAGCGCGGCACGTACTTCCTGCCGGAGGTCGACGATCAGCTGCTCGTCGTCTTCGAGCACGGCGACATCCACCGGCCGATCGTGATCGGCGCGGTGTGGAGCAAGAAGCAGCAGCCCGTCGAGGTCAACGGCTCCGGCAAGAACAACACGAAGCTGATCAAGTCACGCGCCGGTCATCGGTTGATCTTCGACGACAAGGACGGTGAAGAGAAGATCACGATCGTCGACAGCACGAAGAAGAACAAGATCGTCATCGACTCGAAGAACCAGGTCGTCAAGATCGAGTGCGAGGGTGACATCGAGGTCAGGGCGCAGACGAACATCGTCATGCACAGCAACGCGCTCAAGATCGGCACCAGCCAGGGCGTGTCAGGCAAGGGCAAGTCGCTGCTGACGCACGCGACCTCGACGTTCGGTATCAAGGCCGGCAGCCAGATCGAGATCACCGGCGGCACGGTGCAGATGAACACCGGCGGCGGTGCGGCCGCGAGCGTGTCCGGATCGGGATCGGGCTCGCTCGGCGGCGAGGCGACCGAGAAGGCGAAGGATCAGGTCGAGGCGGCGACGGCGCGGGGACCGGGCGAAGGCGCGCCGCCGACGGGCGCGGCGTCGGACGAGGTGATGGCCGACTTCCGCGAGGTCAACGGGCCGGCGCGGGGACCGGGCG
>JALZOI010000702.1 GCA_030857245.1 Myxococcota bacterium | reverse complement strand
GGGCGGGACCGCGGGCTGCGCGGCCGCATCGCGGGGCGCGACCACGCCCTCGACACCGAGCGTGCCGAGCGCGCCGAGGGTGAGCACCAGCAGCAGGACGATGCGGCTCACGCGACCCTCCGGCGACCCGCGGCGGCGATGGCGGCCTCGAAGTCCGCGCGGAACTTGGTCAGGAAGCCGAGCATCGGCCACGCGGCGGCATCGCCGAGCGCGCAGATCGTGTTGCCCGCGATCCCGTGCGCGATGCTGGCGAGCAGGTGGAGGTCATCGGGCTTGCCGTGACCTTCGGCGACGCGCCGGCTGACCTTCTCGAGCCAGCCGGTGCCTTCGCGGCACGGCGTGCACTGACCACAGGACTCGTGCGCGAAGAACTTCATGATCCGCCACGTGGCCTTGGGGATGTCGGTCTGGTCGTCCATCACGACGACGCCGCCCGACCCGGCCATCGTCCGCAGCACGCGGCCGCCGCCGAGATCGAAGCGCTGGTCGGGGCCGACCATCACGGGCTTGATGCGCTCGTCGGTCTGCAGCGCATCGAACTCGATCGGGACGTCGAGCTCGTCGCTGTTGTCGAGCGGCGGCATCGAGACGCCGCCCGGGATCACGGCCTTGACCTGCCGGCCCTTCCAGACGCCGCCGCAGACCTCGTCGATGAGCTGGCGGAACGTGATCGTCATCGGCAGCTCGAACACGCCGGGCTTGTTGACGTGACCCGAGACGCACAGCATGCGGGTGCCGCCCGAGCGGCCGGGGCCGAGCTCGGCGAACCACGCGCCGCCCTTGTCGACGATGAACGGGATGTTCATCAGGGTCTCGACGTTGTTGACGATCGTCGGGTTGCCGAACAGGCCCTTGACCGCCGGGAACGGCGGCTTGAGCCGCGGCTGGCCGCGCAGGCCCTCGAGCGAGTTGAGCAGCGCGGTCTCCTCGCCGCAGATGTACGCGCCCGCGCCGCGGTGCACCGTCAGGTGACACGTGATGCCGGTCCCGAGGATGTTCGTGCCGAGGTAGCCGCGCTGGTACGCCTCGTCGACCGCCTTCAGGAGGACGGCGTACTCGCGCATCATCTCGCCGCGGATATAGATGTAGTTATGGACGGCCTTGAGGGCGTGCGCCGAGACGATCATCCCCTCGATGAGGAGGTGCGGGTCCCAGTACATGAGCTCGCGGTCCTTGCACGTCCCGGGCTCGCTCTCGTCGGCGTTGCAGACGAGGTGGACGGTCCTCGAGTCCTTGGGGACGAAGCCCCACTTCACGCCGGTCGCGAAGCCCGCGCCGCCGCGGCCGCGCAGGTTCGAGGCCTTGACCTCGGCGAGGATGTCGTCGGGCCGCATCGCCAGCGCCTTGCGCAGCGCCGCGTAGCCGCCCTTGGCCTCGTAGCTCGCGATCGCCTTGGCACTCTCGTCGCCGAAGCGCGCGGAGACCAGCTTCGTGTTCCGGTCCGCAGGCATCACACCACCTCTGATTCGGGGCGCGGGATCGACTTCAGCTCGTCGACGATCTTGCCCACCTGATCCGTCGTGATGTCGAGGTAGTACTTCGTGCCGACCACCGCGCATGGCGCGTTCGCGCAGGCGGCGATGCACTCTTCCTCGACGAGATGGAGCTTGCGATCGGCGGTCGTGCCGCCGTGCTTGACGCCGAGCTGCTGCTCGAACGCCGCGAGCACCTCGTAGCCCCCGCGCAGCATGCACGAGATGTTGGTGCACATCCGGATCGTCGTCGTGCCCGCCGGTTCGCGGCGGTACATCGTGTAGAACGTCGCGACGCCGTAGACGTGGGCGTACGGGAGATCGAGCGTGCGGGCGACGAGCTTGAGCGCGTCATCCGAGAGATGACCGTGCTCCTTCTGCGCGAGGTGAAGCGCGGCCATCACGACCGGCTGCTTCGTTGGATACCTCTCGCATAGCGCCGCGATCTTCTTCTGGGCGTCCGCGGAGAATTCGAGTGACATCGGGATGTTGCCTTTGGCGAGCCGGGCGAAAAATAGGGCGCCCGCCCGTCACCGTCAATCTGCGGGGTGGCCAAAGAGCGAACCGGGATCCGTGCCAGCCGGGGTCCGACCGAGCCGCCCGCGCTCGTGACAACGCTGATGTGATAGATGGTCCCGACATGGCCGAGGACGCTCCCCTGTCACGCACCGAGCGCCTGGCGCTCCGCTTCGCCCAGGCTACCAACGAGGATCCGCGAGGGAAGTGGCTGCAGACGCACTTCCTCCGGGGGGTGTCGTACATCTGGGTGCGGGCGACGATCGCCAACCGGATGTTCGTGCACGGCCTGGAGGCGATGACCGCCCTCCAGCCCGAGACCGGCGTCCTGCTTGTGTCAAATCACCGCAGCTTCTTTGACCAGTACGCCATGCTGCTGGGGCTCTACATGGGGCCGGTCCACTGGGCCAAGCGGCTCGCCTTTCCGGTCCGCTCGAACTTCTTCTACGACCAGCCGCTCGGCATTGCGGTCAACGCGCTGGTCGCGGGCGGCGCGATGTACCCGCCGATCTTCCGCCAGGCCGAGCGCCGGGCGCTCAACGACAAGGCGCTCGACACGATGGTCGAGATGCTGAAGACGCCGGGCCAGGTCCTCGGCATGCACCCCGAGGGGACGCGCGGCAAGGGTCCGGACCCGTACACGTTCCTGCCCGCGCAGCCCGGCGTCGGCAAGGTCGCGCTGCTCGCCCAGCCGGTCGTGCTGCCGACGTTCATCCACGGGCTCGGCAACAACTTCGTCAAGGACGTGCGCGTCAACTTCACGAAGGAAGCCAGGCGCAGCAAGGCGGTGATCACGGTGTTCGGCCCGCCGGTCGACTACGCCGACCTGATGGCCGAGAAGCCGCGGCCGACGCTCTACAAGAAGGCGGCCGACCGCTTCATGGCCGAGATCAAGAAGCTCGGTGAGGTCGAGCGTGGCCTCCGCGCCGACCTCATGGCGGGCAAGATCGCCGACGACGACCTGCGCTGGCTCAACAACCGGCCGGTCAGCAAGCTCTACGCAGGCGAGGCGCTCAGCTAGATGTTCACGCTCATGGTGATCGGCGCGCTGGCGCTGGCGCTCGTCGCGTTCGTCGCGCCGTTCTACTGGCAGCACACGCAGCGCAAGGCGCGCCGCGCCTGGCGCGACTACGATCGCACCGACGACCCACCCGGAAGCTGATACCCTCGCAGCGGATGTCCGGCGGACACGACGACACCGTCGCGAGCACGCTCCCCGGCGGCACCGACGCCGCGGCGGTCGCCGAGGTCGTGGCGGGGCGCTACCGGATCGTGCGGTGGCTCGGCGGCGGCGGGATGGGCCGGGTCTACGAGGCGCTGGACATCGAGCTCGGCGAGCGCGTCGCGCTCAAGGTGCTGCGCGCGAACCTGTCGGAGGAGGCGGTCGAGCGCTTCCGCCGCGAGGTCCGGCTGACCCGCCGGATCCAGCACCGCAACGTCGCCCGGATGTTCGACATCGGGGATCACCACGGCGACAAGTTCCTGACGATGGAGCTCGTGCAGGGCGAGCCGCTGACGCGCGAGCTCGCGGCGCGGATGGCGTGGCCGCGGCTCCAGCAGCTCGCGGTGCAGATCTGCGACGGCCTCGCCGCCGCGCACGCGGCCGGCGTCGTCCACCGCGATCTCAAGCCCGACAACGTCCTCGTCGAGCGCGGCACCGACCGCGCGGTGATCACGGACTTCGGGATCGCGCGCAGCGGCGACGATGCGAGCGTCACGCAGGTCGGCGTCGTGATCGGGACGCCACGTTACATGGCGCCCGAGCAGCTCGCCGGGATCCCGGATATCGACGCGCGCGCGGATCTGTTCTCGCTCGGCGTCATGCTCTACGAGCTCGCGTGCGGCGCGCGGCCCTGGGCCGGCGACAACCCGATCGCGATCGCGGTCGTCCAGGCCACGCACCCGCCGCGGCCGCTCCACGCGCCGCACGTCCCCGTCGAGCTCGTCGAGCTCGTGATGTCGTGCCTCGCGCTCGATCGCACGC
>JALZOI010000137.1 GCA_030857245.1 Myxococcota bacterium | reverse complement strand
GCTCACCCAGCAGGCGCAAGCCGCGGCGCGCGACGGTGACTGCCTGCGCGTCGCGCTGCTCTCGGTGCAGGTCGGCGAGCTCGATCGCGAGCTCTACGGCAGCGTGTTCATGCGCGACGCGGCCGTCCAGCGGTGCCTGGCGCCGGCGGAGCTGCCGAGCGCCGAGCCGGCGACGACGGGGACGAGTGCGAACCCGAGTCCGACCCCGAGTCCGATCCCGACACCGTGACCGAGGCCGGATCGACACCACGGGGATCAGCGAGGTCGAACCGTCGGGACGGGGCCGACGAGCGTGGCGGGGACGTTGGGCGCGGACGTGCGCTCGCAGACGCGCAGGCGCGCTGACCGAGCGCGCGGGTTGCGGGCGATCTCCGCGTCGGCGGCGACCACCGCCTTGCGGGTGACGAGCGCGCACACGGGCTCGATGCGCTCGCCCGCCTGCGCGGCGAACTTCGGGGGCAGCGAGCTGGTCCACGCGAGGTCGCGGAACCGGTTCTTGACGAGGCGATCCTCGAGCGAGTGGAAGCTGATGATGGCGCAGCGGCCGCCGGTGACGAGCCGATCGGGGAACGTGGCGAGCAGGTGCTCGAGCTGCTCGAGCTCGGCGTTGACGGCGATCCGCAGCGCCTGGAAGGTCCGCGTCGCGGGATGGATCTTCGACTTGCGCTGCTCGATCGTGGGGATCGCTCGCGCGACGACAGCGGCGAGGTCGGTCGTGGTCGCGAGCTTGTCCTCGAGCAGCGCCTCCTTGATCAGGCGCGCGACCTTCTTGCTGTGGCGCTCCTCGCCGAGCTCGTAGATGAGGTTCGCGAGGTCGTCGACGTCGGTCTCGCGGATCAGCTGGAGCGCGGTCGGTCCGCGCGTCGGATCCATCCGCATGTCGAGCGGACCCTCCCGGGAGAACGAGAACCCGCGCTCGGGAAGGTCGAGCTGCGGCGACGACACGCCGAGATCGAGCACGATCCCGTGGACCTGCGAGATGCTCAGCTCGGCGAGGATCGCGGGGATGTCCGCGTACTCGCCATGGATCAGGCGCGCGCGATCCCCGAACGGAGCGAGCCGCGCCCCGGCCGCCGCGAGGGCCAGCGGGTCGCGATCGATGCCGATGACGGTAACAGTCGGCACCTGCGTCAGCAGGGCCGCTGCGTGGCCCCCGCCGCCGAGGGTCCCGTCGACATAAACCCCATGTTCTCGCGGAGCTAGGAGCTCGATCGTCTCGTCTGCGAGCACCGAGGCGTGCGCGAACCCGGACACGCCGCCTGATACCACGCAGATTTACGCAAAGTCGCAGAAATCTTGCGTTCTCTGCGCAACTGGAGTGCAATAACGTGTAGGGATTGTTCCCACGTTTCCTTGACGATCCGGATGGCGTCTCGTAGACTCCACCGGTTCGTCCGCTAGGCGATCCGACAGGAATCACAGGTGCTTAGGTACAAAGAAACCGAAGACATCGACGCTCGCTTCAGCGAGGTCGAGCGCATCGTCACCGCGTGGCGCGCGCGTGTCGGCACCTCGAATCCGGTCGCGCGCACCGAGTTCAACAATCGACTTCGGATCTCGCTGATCCACCACGATGCCGCGCTCGAAGGAGAGGTCCTCTCCTACAGCGAGATCAAGGCCGCGGTGGATCCGAGCATCATCAGCGACCCGTCGCTGATTCCCTCGTACGAGGAGATCCGGCGCTTCGATGACGCGTGCAACTTCGCGGCGGAGTCGGCGGCCAACAAGAAGAAGCCGTTCAAGCTCGATACGATCCGCGACATCTACGCGATCCTGGCGCCCGAGGAGAAGCCGAAAGGTCTCCCCTTCCGCAAGGAGAACCCGCTCCACCGGCTCTACTATCACGACATCGCGCCGCCCGAGAAGATCCTCCCGCTGATGCGCAAGCTCGGTGAGTGGATCGATGAGCCGGCCACGAAGCACCTGCACGTGATCGAGAAGGTCGCGACGCTGCACTCGCGGTTCATGCAGATCTTCCCGTGGGCCAAGGAGAGCGGCCGGACGATCCGCGTCGCCTCGAACCTCCTGCTGCAGGAGGGTGGCTACCCGATCGCGATCGTCCACTCGATCGATCGCCAGCGCTACTACGAGTCGCTGCGCAACGATCACCTCGGCCTGACGTCGCTCTACCTCGAAGCCGTGCAGACCACGGCGGAGACCGAGATGCGCGTCTACGAAGAGGCGCAGAAGACGCCGACCAAGCGCCGGACCAAGAAGTCCGAGAAGTCCGGCACCGGCACGACCTGAGCTATCGCAGGAACTCGAGCAGCGCCGACGCGTAGGCGTCGAAGGCCTCGACCTGCGGCAGGTGCCCGACGCCGGGGAGCTCGACGAGCCGCGCGCCGGGGATCTGGGCGGCCGCGCGGCGGCCGAGCGTCGGGTAGTCGCCGAGCTGCGCCGCGACGTCGGGCGGGGCGCGGTCCTTGCCGATGGCGGTGCGGTCGCGTTGTCCGATCACGAGCAGCGTCGGCACGGTGATCCGCGGGAACTCGTGGACCACCGGCTGCGTGAAGATCATGTCAGCGGTGAGCGCGGCGTTCCATGCGACCTTCGGGTACTCGGGATGCCGCGTCCAGCCGGCGAGGATCTCGGTCAGGGGCTCGTACGCGGGCTTCCAGGTCCCCCCGTAGTACGCGGTGCGCTGGTACTCGCGGATCGACGCCGGCGTCGCCGCGAGCTCCTTCTCGTAGAGCTCGTCGATGGTCGCCGCCGGCACGTGCGCACGCCAGTCCTCGAGGCCGATCGGGTTGATCAGGGCGAGCCGTTCGGTCCGCGCCGGGAACATCAGCGCGAACCGCACCGCGAGCATGCCGCCCATCGAGTGCCCGATCACCGTGACCTGATCGACCCCGAGCCGATCGAGGAGCGAGCGCGTGTGCTCGGCGAGGGCCTCGAACGCGAACTGGAAGCGCTCGGGCTTCGAGGACTTGCCGAAGCCGATCTGGTCAGGCGCGATCACGCGGAACCCGGCCGCGACGAGCACGCGGATCGTCGGGGCCCAGTACGCCGCGGAGAAGTTCTTGCCGTGGAGCAGCAGCGCGACCCGGCCGGTCGCGGGCACGCTCGCCTGCGCGGGCGGCGCCACGTCGACGTACGCCATCACCAGCTCCTGGCGCTGCGAGCGGAGCTGGTGGTGCGCCACCGGGAAGGGGTAGGCGAAGTCCCGCAGCATCGGATCGAGGGCGCCGGCCGGGACCGCGCGCGCGGGCAGTTGGGGCGCGGGCGTCACCGGATCGACCGGCGCCGCCGGCGCACAACCCGAGGCGACCAGGAGGGCGACGACGGCGAGCCAGGTCCGCATGCCAGGAGCTTTCCATGCGCGCGCCGACCTGGCTTGTCGATCGCGCGTGCGCCCGTGACGCGCTACGTTGCGGCCGGTTCGCCATGCACGACATCGTCATCACCCCACGCCTCACGATCCCGGGAGGCGAGCTCGAGATGTCGTTCGCGCGGTCGGGCGGCCCGGGCGGGCAGAACGTCAACAAGGTGTCGAGCAAGGTCGACCTGCGGTGGAACCCCACGACGTCGACCGCGCTCACGGTGGACGATCGCGTCCTGCTGCTCGCGCGCCTGAAGAACAAGCTGACGAGCGACGGCACGCTGATCGTGACGTCCTCGTTGACGCGCGATCAGCTGAAGAACCGCGACGATGCGCGCGCCAAGCTCGCGCTGATCGTCAAGGCGGCGCTCCACCGCGAGAAGCCGCGCAAGGCCACCAAGGTCTCGAAGGGTGCGAAGCGCCGGCGGGTCGAGAACAAGCGCAAGCACGCCGAGAAGAAGCAGAACCGCCGCGGCGGCGGCGAGTGACGGCGCGGCACACCTGACGCGCGAGCCGCCGAGCTCCCGCCGCGAGCCGCCGCAGCCGTGGCACGCTCCGACCCGGAGATGGAGCCGCGTTACGAGCTGTTCTACTGGCCCACGCTGCAGGGCCGCGGCGAATTCGTGCGCCTCGTCCTCGAGGATCTCGGGCTGCCGTACGTCGATGTTGCGCGCGAGGCCGACGACGGCTTCGCCCGGATCGAGGACGCGCTCGCCGGCGAGCTCGCACCGTACGCGCTCGCGGTGCCCGTGCTCCGCGTGGGCGCGCTCGTGATCTCCCAGACCGCGACGATCACGCGCTTCCTCGGCGAGCGGCACGGGCTCGCGCCCACCGATGAGGCCGGCCGGCTCGCGGCCGCGGCGGTCGCGCTCACGGTCGCGGATCTCGTGAGCGAGGTGCACGACACCCACCATCCGATCTCGGTCGCGCAGCCGTACGAGGAGCAGCGGGATCCGGCACAGCTGCGCGCCGCAGCGTTTCGCGAGGCGCGGATGCCGAAGTTCCTCGGCTACCTCGAGCGCATGCTGGCGCGCGCGCCGGGCGGTGACGCGCACTACCTGGTGGGCGAGGTGGCGAGCTACGTCGACCTGGCGGCGTTCCACCTCATCGAGGGGCTCGCGTACGCGTTTCCGCGCCGGCTCGCCACGCTGCGGCCGCGGATCCCGCGGCTGCTGGCCCACCACGCTCGCATCGCCGAGCGGCCGCGCCTCGCCTCCTATCTCGCATCGTCCCGGCGGGTCCCGTTCGACGAGACGGGCCTCTTCCGCCGCTATCCCGAGCTCGACGCCGACTGACCCCCGGTACGCTCCCGCACGTCAGGGATCGTCCGAGCTACCCGGCACGCGCGCTGCACCAGCTGGGCGCATGCGTACCTTCGGACTGGGAGCGGCGCTCGCCGTCTCCGTCATCCTGCTCCTCGTGGTCTGGCTCGTCGGACGAGCGGCCGGCTTCCACGTGTCGCTGCTCGGCTCGCTCGGACTCACCGTGCTGCTGACGATCGTCGTCAACGTGGTGCTCGGCGCGTTCTCGCGCCGGAACCGTCGCTGGTAGCGCCGGCAGCGCCGCTTAGTAGCGGTAGTGGTCGGGCTTGAACGGGCCGTCGAGCGGCACGCCGAGGTACTCGGCCTGCACCTTCGACAGCTGCGTCAGCTTGACGCCGACCTTCTCGAGGTGGAGGCGGGCGACCTTCTCGTCGAGCTTCTTCGGCAGCACGTACACCTTGCCGACGTCGAACTTCATGCCGGTCATCTCGTCCTGACCCTTCGTCGCGTTCGCCCACAGCGCGATCTGCGCGATCGTCTGGTTGGTGAACGAGTTCGACATCACGAACGAGGGGTGCCCCGTCGCGCAGCCGAGGTTGACGAGGCGGCCGCGGGCGAGCAGCGTGATCCGCTTGCCGTTCGGGAAGATGAACTGATCAACCTGCGGCTTGATGTTCTCTTCCTTGATCTCTTTGTTGTTCTCGAGCCACGCGACCATGATCTCGCTGTCGAAGTGGCCGATGTTGGCGAGGATCGCCTCGTCCTTCATCGCGACGAAGTGCTTGTCCGTGATGACGTCCATGCAGCCCGTCGCCGTGACGAAGATGTCGGCGACCGGCGCCGCGAGCTCCATCGTGGTGACCTCGTAGCCCTCCATCGCCGCCTGCAGCGCGCAGATCGGATCGATCTCGGTGATCAGCACGCGCGCGCCGAGCCCGCGGGCGGCGTGCGCGCAGCCCTTGCCGACGTCACCGTAGCCCGCGACGACGACGACCTTGCCCGCGACCATGACGTCGGTCGCGCGCTTGATGCCGTCGAACAGCGACTCGCGGCAGCCGTAGAGGTTGTCGAACTTCGACTTGGTGACCGAGTCGTTGACGTTGATGCACGGGAAGAGCAGCGAGCCGGTCTTCGCCATGTCGTAGAGGCGGTGGACGCCCGTGGTGGTCTCCTCGGAGACGCCCTTGATCTCGGCGGCGATCTTCGTGAAGCGCTGCTTGTCGGCCTTGAGGCTCTCGGTGAGCACCGAGAAGATCACGCGCATCTCCTCGTTGGTCGCCGTCTTCGGGTCGGGCGCCTTGCCCGACTTCTCCGACTCGACGCCCTTGTGGACGAGCAGGGTGAGGTCACCACCGTCGTCGAGGATCAGGTTCGGACCCTGGCCACCCTTGAACGCGGTGAGCTGCATCTCGATGCACTGCCAGTACTCCTCGAGGCTCTCGCCCTTCCAGGCGAACACCGGCACGCCGGTCGCGGCGATGGCGGCGGCCGCCTCGTCCTGCGTCGAGTAGATGTTGCACGAGGTCCAGGTGACCTCGGCGCCGAGCGCCGTCAGCGTCTCGATGAGCACCGCGGTCTCGATCGTCATGTGGAGGCAACCCGCGACCCGCGCGCCCTTGAGCGGCGCGGCCTTGCCGAACTCCGCGCGGAGCGACATCAGGCCGGGCATCTCCTTCTCGGCCATGCGGATCTTCTTGCGGCCGAGCTCGGCCAGGCTTGCGTCCTTGATCTTGAAAGCGGGGAACTCGGTGCGGGTATTCATGGTCATATTCTCCAGACAGCCAGGTTGAGCAGAGAGCGAGTTACGAAACGAAGGTCTCGCGCGGCGGCTTCTTGCCGACGACGAGCTGCAGTGCGGGGCGATGCGGGGAGCTGAGGGGACGGAGCGCGAGCGGCAGCAGGGCGGCCGCGTCGAGCCAGCCGCGGAGCTTGACCGGCTCGAAGCCGAGCCAGACATCGCCTTGCTCGCGCATCGACTCGTCCTGGTGCGGCAGGTAGTCGACGACGACGAGGTGGCCACCGGCGCGGAGCAGGCGGGTCGCCGCGGCGATCGCATCCTGGGGCCGCGCCGCGTGATGGAGCACGCGCGCCATCACCACGAGGTCGGCGCCGCCGCGCTGCCCGACTTCCTCGGCGAGCCCGGCGTCCTCGACGTCACCCTCGCGGAGGCGCACGTTCGGCAGGCCCCACGCCGCGATCCGCGAGGCGCAGCGAGCGAGCCGCGCCGGGCTGCGATCGACGGCGACGACCCGCTCGTAGATCGGTGACAGCAGCGGCAGCAGCGTGCCCTCGCCGGTGCCGATGTCGATCGCGAGCTCGGTGCGCGGCAGCAGCGGCGCGAGCATCGGCAGCCAGGACGCGAGCTCGGCATCGGTGGTGGCGACCGGCTCGAGCGGCGCGGCGTCGTCGAAGAACCGCCGCGACAGCTCCTCGCGCTGCGCGACGATCCCGGCGATCCGCGCGAGGCTGCCGTCCTTGCTGCACAGCCGGCGGCCTTCCTCGACCGCGGCGTCGATCACGACATCCGGCACGACGTCCGCGCCGACGAGCTGCGCCCGGAGCAGGGTGCGGGTCCCGTCGCGGCGCGCCGACAGCAGCCCGAGCTCGCGGAGCGGCTGGGACTTCTTCGTGACCTGGGGCTGGCTCTCACCGAGCAACGACGCGAGCTCACCGACGGTCAGCTCCTCCTCCGCGCAGAGCGCGAGCAGGCGCAGCCGATCCTCGTCGCCGAGGAGCCGGAACAGGTCTGCACGGGGAGCCGACTGCACGAGGCTCTGTATATTCCATCATGCGCATGATGGCAATACGGCAAAAAGTGGAGCGCGCGTCAGGGGTTGAGACGGTAGCGCTCGCGACGCCAGGCGCACGAGTGGTTTGACTATCGCGAGGGCGCCACCTACCATCTCAAAGCGAACAATGTCGACGGGTTCGGGCGGCAAGCCAGGTGGGAGCCAGCCGGGGAGGTCTGCAGCCGATACCCCGCAACGGCTCGTGGTCCGTTCGCAGCCGGACGGCAGCAGCGGCGCGAGCAGTGATTCGATGATGGGTGCGAACGACACCGCGGTGGCGCTCGCCGCCGATCGGTCGTCCGAGACGCGGCGTGGCGGCGGACCGCTCGCCGGCGCCGAGACCGCGGCCGGGACCAGCGGTGCGGGCCGCATGACCGGCGAGACGATGGCCGAGATCATCGGCGCGACGCTGTCGGGCCGCTATCTCGTCACGCGCAAGGTCGGGCAGGGCGGCATGGGCGCCGTCTACGAGGCGACGCACACGCTGATCGGCAAGCGCGTCGCCGTGAAGGTGCTGCTCGAGAAGTACGCGCAGCGCGAGGCCATCGTGCAGAGGCTCGAGCAGGAGGCCCGGCTCGCGTCGTCGATCGGCAACGAGCACATCATCGACATCACCGACTTCGGCAAGACCGAGGACGGCCGGACGTTCGTCGTGATGGAGTTTCTCGAGGGCGAGTCGCTCGCGGAGTGCCTGACCCGCGAGGTCCGGCTGCCCGAGCAGCGCATCCTGCGGATGATCCAGCAGACCGCGTCGGCGCTCGCTGCCGCGCACGCGAAGGGGATCGTCCACCGCGACATCAAGCCGGAGAACCTCTTCCTGCTGCGCCGCAAGGAGCAGGACTTCGTGAAGGTCGTGGACTTCGGGATCTCGAAGTCGCTCCGCGCGAGCAGCGAGGAGGATGCGCAGCCGCGCCTGACCCAGACCGGCATGGTGCTCGGCACGCCGCTCTACATGTCGCCCGAGCAAGCGCGCGGCGACGACGAGCTCGATGCCCGCGTCGATATCTACGCGCTCGGCGTGATCATGTACGAGGCCTCGACGGGGCGCGTGCCCTTCGCCGGCAACAATTACCTCTCGGTGATCTCGCAGGTCCTCAACGAGACGCCGAAGTCGCCGCGCGAGCTTCGCCCCGAGCTGTCCGACGAGTTCGAGGCCATCGTCATGAAGGCGATGGAGAAGGACAAGCACCATCGCTACGCCAGCGCGAACGACATGCTGGCCGACGTCAACGCGGTGCTCGACGACCCGACGCACTCGACCGAGCGCGCGAAGATCACGAGCCCGCGGAAGCGCGCGAAGAAGGGCTCCCTCCGCTACGCCGTGTGGATCGGCGCGGTGGCGCTGGCGCTGCTCGCCGTCGTGATGCTGGTCAAGATGCTGATGGGCGAGCCGGCGAACCAGCAGCCGGCGGCCGGCGCGCTGCCGGACGATGCGGGCGTCGCGCTGGCGTCCGATGCGGTGCGCGCCACCACGCCCGACGCCGCGGTCGCCCCCGAGGTCCAGACGATCATGGTGAAGATCACGTCGACGCCGAGCGGCGCGGAGGTCTTCGTCGAGGGGGCGTCGAAGGGCCGGACGCCGATCGAGGTGCCGATCGTGCTCAGCAACAAGGAAGTCAACGGCGACCTGTCGCTCGCCGGCTACAACGACCAGACGATCAAGTTCAACCCGGTCGAGGTCCAGAAGCAGAAGGAGCCGCAGCTCCACTACAAGCTGCGCAAGCCGAAGGCCGGCGCGCCGATCTTCAAGGCGACGCGCCCGGGCGGCGCCACCGACTCCGGCTCGACGCCGCCGGTGAACAAGAATCCCGACCTCGGTGGTTATCCGGGGGCGAGCGGCGGTACCGTTCCGTAGCGTGCACGCGAGGATCGTCATCGGACTGCTCGGCGCCTGCGTGGTCGCGGCCTTCGCGGGCGCGACGCCGAGCCACGCGCAGCCCGCCGACACTGGCTACATCGGCGTCGAGCGCGCGCAGCTCGAGATCGATGACTGCCCGCCGAACGCGCCCGGCCTCGGCGAGGCGCAGCTCCGCAAGATCGGCCAGGAGCGCTACGAACGAGGCAACACGCTCTATCTCCAGGGCGACTACGCCGGCGCGGTGCGCGAGCTCGTCGGCAGCTACTGCGCGACGCCGTTCTTCCAGATCCTCAAGGACATCGGCCAGGCGTACGAGCGCAGCCTCGAGTACGAGAAGGCGATCGGCTACCTCGAGCGCTACGTCGCCTCGATCAAGCCGGACTCGCAGCGGCTCTCGCAGTGCGCGCCGGATCCGCAGGTCGACAAGCAGAACATGATGACCCGCATCGAGGTGCTGGGCCGGCTCGCGGCGAACATCTTCGTCGAGACCTCGCCGCCCGGTGCGACCGTGCTGATCCGCAACGAGACGCGCACCGCCGCGAGCGGCGTCGCGGGCAAGCCGATCTTCGCGCTCGGCGGCACGTACGAGATGATCGTCGAGCTGCCGGGCCGGGTGCCGCAGCGCCGCACCATCGAGGTCAAGATCGGCAAGCCCTACACGTACTACTTCGAGCTCAAGCCGCTCGAGGGCCGGCTGTCGATCCAGACCACGCCATCGGACGCGCGCGTCTTCGTCGACGACCGGTTCGTCGGCGTCGGCCGCGCCGAGGAGAACCTCGCGAGCAAGCAGTACGCGCTGCTCGTCGAGGCGCCTGGTCACCTCGAGCAGCGCCGCAACATCGAGGTGCTGCCCGACCAGGTCAACCGCCTGCAGATCGAGCTCGCACCGCGCCCGCAGTTCGGTCGCCGCCAGCTCATCGTGTTCTCGACGATCGGCGGCGCGTTCGCGACCGCCACGCTGCTGTCCGCATTCGATGAAGCCTCGGTCGCGGGGCTCGGGTTCTTCGGCGGGCTCGCAGCCGGCGGGCTCGGGAGCCACCTGTTCCTCCCCGACGCCGTGCCGCTCGGCACCAGCAACCTCACGATCACCACGTCGATCGCGGCGATGCTCGCCGGGCTCACGACCTCGCTGCTGTTCACCGAGGACTCGGCGATCATCACGCCCGTCCTGGGAGCCAGCACGCTGCTCGGCGCGGGCGCCGGCTACTACCTCGGCAGGCGCACGCACATCACGCCGGGGGACGCGGCGCTGATCAACACGACGCTGCTGTGGACCACCGCCGCCGGCGCGCTGTTCTCGACGTCGTTCGACGCTGACCAGCGAGTGGCCGCGGGGCTGACGCTCTCGGGGCTCGGCGTGGGCGCGATCAGCGGCGTCCTGATGTCGCGCTTCTTCGCCATCAGCCGGACGCACGCCGCGCTGATCGACGTCGGCGGCATCGTCGGCATCATCGGTGGCCTCGCGGCCGAGAGCCTCGCGTACGGCTCGGACGACAACACCGAGCGCGAGTCCGAGCACATCGCCAACTTCGCGCTCGGCGGCATGGCCGTCGGGTTGATCACGGCGGGATTCCTGACTCGCAACCTCGATACGCCCAGGGTGCCGATGCAGCCATCGCTGGGTCGCGTCACCGGCGCCGATGGCACGTCGACCACGACCTACGGCTTCCAAGGCACCTGGTAGGGGAGCGCTTGCCGGCGCGCCCGAGCCGCGCGGGGGCTTGGGGCTATAGTCGCGCCATGGAACAGCGCCACAGCGCGTGCCCGCTCGACTGCCCGGATCTCTGCGGGCTGACGGTCACGGTCGACCAGGGGCGCGTGATCGAGGTGGACGGTGACCGGCGCGGCCCGATCACCGACGGCTTCATCTGCGGCAAGGTCCGCAAGATCGCCGATCACCTCTACGGTCCCGACCGCGTGCTCGCGCCGATGGTCCGCGTCGGCCCCAAGGGCGCCGGCGAGTGGCGCACCGCGAGCTGGGACGAGGCGCTCGACCTGATCGCCGATCGCATCGCGATGATCCGCGCGCGCGCGGGCGGCGAGGCCATCTTGCCGTACCACTACGGCGGCTCGAACGGCTGGCTCACCGAGGGCGCCCTCGCCACCCGGTTCTTCCGCCGGCTCGGGGCGTCGAACCTCGATCGCACGTACTGCGCGGCCGCGACGACGGCGGCGGTGCGCGGCATGTACGGCCGGATGCCGGGCGTCGCGCTGGAGGACTTCGCGCACGCGAAGTTGATCGTGCTGTGGGGCGTCAACCCGTCGGCGACGAGCATCCACCTGGTCCCGATCATCGAGCGGGCCCGCGCCGGCGGCGCGAAGCTCGTCGTCGTCGATCCGCGCCGCACGCCGCTCGCGCGCCGGGCCGATCTCCACCTGCCGCTGCGGCCAGGCTCCGATCTCCCGATCGCGCTCGCCGCGATCCACGCGCTGTTCGCGCGCGGCCACGCGGACCGGGCGTTCCTCTCGAAGCACGCCGCCGAGGTCGACGAGCTCGCCATCCGCGCCGCGCGGTGGTCGGTGGCCGACGCCGCGGCCGTCGGCGGCATCGAGCCGCAGCTGCTCGACCGGTTCATCGAGCTCTACGCGCGCAGCTCGCCGGCGGTGATCCGCGTGGGCTGGGGGATCGAGCGCAACCGCAACGGCGGTAGCGCCGTCGCGGCGGTGCTCGCGCTGCCGGCGGTCAGCGGCAAGCATGGCGTACGCGGCGGCGGCTACACGATGTCCAACGGCGATGCCCGCTGGACGGTCGCCGCCGACACCGCCATCGAGGAGCCCGCGCCCCCGACCCGCACCATCAACATGAGCGAGATCGGCCGCGCGCTCGCGACGCTCCGCGAGCCGCCGATCGAGTGCATGGTCGTCTACAACTGCAATCCGGCGGCGACCGCGCCCGACCAGACGCGGGTGATCGAGCAGCTCTCGCGCGAGGACCTGTTCCTCGTCGTGCACGAGCAGGTGATGACCGACACCGCGAGGCTCGCCGATGTCGTGCTGCCCGCGACGGCGTTCCTCGAGCACCGCGAGCTCGCGCGAGGCTACGGCACGATGCGGATGTACGACAGCGCCGCCGTCGCCACGCCGCCGGGGGAGGCCCGCAGCAACAACCAGCTGTTCGGCGCGCTCCTCGAGAGGCTCGACCTGGTGCGGCCCGGCGACGCGATGACCGACGACGAGCTCGTCGCCAAGACGTTCGCGGCGAGTCCGCGCGGGGGCGAGCTGCGCAGCGAGCTCGCGGCGAACGGTGTCGCGGCGCCACCCGACGGCGCCCGGCCTATCCCGTTCGTCGACGTGTTCCCGGATACGCCCGACGGCAAGATCCACCTGGTGTCGGCCGCGCTCGATCGCGAGGCCCGCGGCCTCTACACGTTCCGCGTCGATCCCGCGACCACGGCGTACCCGCTCGCGCTGATCTCGCCCGCGCTCGCGACGCAGATCAGCTCGACGTTCGGCCAGCTCCGCACCGCGCCGGCCGCGCTCGAGCTGGCGCCGTCGGATGCGACCGCGCGCGGCATCCACGACGGTGACCGGGTGCGGATCTGGAACGACCTCGGCGAGGTCCACTGCCTCGTGCGGGTCTCGCCCGACGTCCGCGCGGGCGTCTGCGTGCTGCCGAAGGGGCTGTGGCGCAAGCACACCGCGAACGGCTACACCGCGAACGCGCTGATCCCGCAGACCTTCGCCGATCTCGGCGGCCAGGGCGCGTTCAACGACGCCCGGGTGCAGGTCGCGCGACTCGAGTAGGCCGCCGCGCGCGGCTCAGGTGCCGACGAGCGCGATCGCGAGCGCGATGCCGACGGCGATCGCGAGCAGCGCGCCGAGGAGCAGCCAGAAGCGGCGCGCTGGCACGCGGGCGGCGGGGGCGCCCGAC
>JALZOI010000701.1 GCA_030857245.1 Myxococcota bacterium | reverse complement strand
CGCGTGCCGCGGTGGTTCGCCGCTGAGCTGGGCCGCGATCCCGGCTCGCGCGAGTGCGGGCGGCGATGCGCAACGCGGCAGCGTCGGTGGTGGTGATCCGGGCGCCGCACAGGCCCGCGCACCCGGGCGTGCCACGAGTTCGGTGTCCAGATCGACGACATCCTGGACGCGCGTGAGGAACGAGCCCGCCGCGGCGAACGCGACCTCATCCGTGGTGCCGTCGAACAGCCCGGCGAACAATGCGCGCTTGTCGCCCACGATCTGAGCGATGCGCGCCTCGATCCCGCGCTCGGCGACGAGATCGTACACGTCCACCGGCCGCTCCTGCCCCAGCCGGTAGATCCGCCCGATCCGCTGCTCGAGGACCGCAGGATTCCACGGCAGCTCGAGGTTGATGCAGCAGCTCGCGGCTCGCTGCAGGTTGAGCCCAACCCCGCCGGCGTCGGTCGCGAACAGCACCTGCACCGCGGGATCTTCGTGGAGGGCGACCAGGTTCTCGGTCCGGCGGCGCAGCGCCTCCTGGCCGCTGAAGAACACGGCGCGCGCACCGGCCTCCGCGAGCATGTCCTCGCACGTCCACGCCGCGAGCTGGAGCATGCGGCGCACTGGCTGAACACGACGACCTTGCGGCCCTGCGTCACCACGAGATCGAAGAGCTGATCGCGCAGCTCGCGCAGCTTGGGGCTCGCGAGGACCTCGAGCAGCTCCTCGCGACGATCACGCCCGAGCTCGAGCGTGGGCCACACCGCCTCGAACTCGTACAAGGCCAGGCCGTTGCACACGAGCCGCTGCTGGGTCAGCAGCGTCATCAGCCGCAGGAACTCGGCGTGGGTCAGCGGCCGCCGCTTGCCCTGCTGGACGAGGCGAGCGATGGGCGCGTCGAGCTCGTAGTGCGGCGCGAGCTGCCCGACGCTGAGCGCGACCGGGATCCGCCAGTCCCGACGCCGCGGCAACTGCGCGAGGACGTCGCGGCGGACGCGGCGGAGCATCACGGGTGCGAGGCGCGCCCGCAGCGTGTCGAGGTTGCGCGCGCCGACGACGCCGCGCCGTCCATCCGCCCGCATGCTGTGCCAGCTCGCCAGCCGCCACCGGGGTTCGAGCGCGTGCTCGTCCACCCACTCGACGATGGATGCCAGCTCCTCGAGGCGATTCTCGATCGGCGTGCCGGTCAGCACGAGCCGCCATGGCGCCGCGATCTGCTTCACCAGTCCCGCCGTCCGGGTCGCGCTGTTCTTGATGCGCTGCGCCTCGTCGAGGATGACGACGTCGGGTGCGAACGCTCGGATCGCCGGGAGGTCGCGGACGAGCTGCTCGTAGTTGACGAGCAGGACGCCCGCCTCGCAGTACGCGTACTGCGACGCCCGCCGCGCCGGCGGACCACCAACGGCGATCGCCGGGATGTCCGTGAACGCGTACCACTCGCGCTCCCATTGCGCCTTGAGCGGCGCCGGCAGCACGACGAGGCCGCGTCGCGCCCGGCCGGTCGCGAACAGCGCGTGACAGGAGGCGATCGCCTGGGCGGTCTTGCCGAGCCCCATGTCATCGGCGAGCAGCAAGCGACCTGCCGCGAGGAAGCGCGTGACGCCCTCGCGCTGGTACGGGAACAGCTCCTGCTTGAGGCCCCGCAGCATGCGCTCGAGCGCGACGCCATCCGGCGGCGGGCCCGTTCGCTGGAGGGTGGCGCGCTCGCGCTCCAGGAGTGGCCGCACGGCGGGCTCGGCGATCGCGGGCTGCTGATCGATGACGGCCAGCAGCGCCTCGACCGTCGCGAGGCGCGCCGGTCCCGAGATCCGCGCGAGGTCCATCGGAGAGCCGTGTGGCGCGGTCGCGAACAGCGTGGAGTCCCGCCGCAGGGCGGCGCGCGGGTCGAACCAGATCCGCGCGAGGTAGTCCCCCGGCCCGGTCAGCGGGCGGATGGGGTCCCAGCGCAGCGCAGGCAGCGGAGGCAGCGCGTCCGCGCCCAGCTCCGCGTCCGGTGCCAGCCACACCGCGAGCGCGTGCTGGCACAGCCCGAGCGCCGACCTCCCGAAGTCGCGACAGCTACAGCTCGACTCCAGGGTCTCGCGATCGCCGACCCAGACCGCCTCGCTCTGCGCCGGCAGCTCCCGCGTACCGACAAGGAACCGCCGCGGAGCCGTCGCGCGCACGACCAGCTCACCGGTGCGCGCGGCGGCGAGCCGGCGTAGCAGCTCGTCGAGGGCGTCCTCCGCGAGCGCGAAGTCCGCGCCGAACGTGGCGCGCAGCGCACGCTGGCCGAGCCGCCTCGACAGCCCCGCCGCACCACGCCGCTCCGCGTGATGAGCGAGCACCACGAGCGCCTCGCGCCCCTCTTCGAACGACAGCTGACCGCGATCGCGATTGTGCATGTGATCCACGAAGGGACCCTGGCACACGCGGCTGACATCCAAGCAACGCGCCACGCTTGCGGTTTGTCCGGTTTTCGGACATTTCGTCCGGTTACCGGACATCGCCGGACGCGCCAGCCCACAGCTTCGGCGCGCGCGCAAGACGCGGCGGTGCGCCCGCACGTCCCCATGACCTTTGGCCCACGCTCGTCCTGGCGCAACGCTGATCTAGCCGGCGCTCGCCGCCGGGTCGTCCACGTAGCCGTGCTCCCCCGGCGTGTAGAACGTCTTCGGCTCGGGGGCGGCGAGCGGCGCGCCGCGCTGCATCCGGCGCACCAGATCCGGGTTCGCGATGACCGGGCGCCCGAACGACACCAGCTCGGCGCGCCCCTCGGCGATCACCGCCTCCGCCGGCGCCGCATCGAAGCCACCGTTGAGCATCACCGGCGCGCCAGACGCATCGCGGATCGCCGCCGCGGTGGCCGCGAAGCCCGGGTGTGGGCTCATCACGAGGTGGACGTACGACCTTCCGCGGCGCGCGCGCGCGCTCGGGCCCTCGAAGTCGACGCTCAGCCAGCGCGTCGCCCTGCTCGAGGATCACCTCGGCGTCCGGCTGCTGGCGCGCACCACCCGCAGCGTCACGCTCACCGACATCGGTGCCGGCTGCTGGCGCGCACCACCCGCAGCGTCACGCTCACCGACATCGGTAGCAGCTTCCACCGCGAGGTGGCGCCCGCCATCGCCGCGCTCCGCGATGCCGAGGCGATCGTCGGCAAGCTCCAGGCGCATCCGAGCGGCCGCCTGCGCAGGACCGCGCCGATCGAGCTCGGGCAGTCGATGCTCGGCAGCCTGCTCGCGAGCTACGCCACGCGCTATCCCGACGTCGAGCTCGAGGTCGACCTCCTCGATCGCCATATCAACCTCGTCGAGGAGGGCTATGACGTCGGCATCCGCGTCGGGCCGCTCGTCGACTCACGGCTGATCGTGCGGCGGCTGGGCGAGCCGCAGCACATGCGCGTCGTCGCGAGCCCCGCCTACCTGCGCCGCACAGGCGCGCCGACGACCCCACGCGACCCCGCCGACCACCGCTGCCTCGTGATGACCGGCGCGCGCACGCCGACCACCTGGACGTTCGCGCACGGCCGCAAGCTGCGATCGGTGATGGTGGCGCCGCACATCGCGGTGAACAGCTACGGCGTGTTGACGACGCTCGTCCGCGAGGGCATCGGCATCGCCCGGCGCCCGAGCGGCCATGCGCGAGCGCCGCTCGCCGCCCGCCAGCTCACCGAGGTCCTCACCACCTTCGCGCCGCCACCGCTCATTCCCCTCGCCGTGTCCCCGAGCGGCCGCAACATCTCGCCGGCCCTCCGCGCCATGGTCGACCTGCTGGTCGAGCACTTCGACAGCTAGACCACGTCGCGGGCGAGCTCGACGGTCTGGTCGAGCGGCGCGCGCCGGCCCCGCTCGCGACCGGCGTGGAAGGCGTCTCCGATCATCCCGATGGCGCGCTCCTCGGTCGTCGCGAACAGCGCCCGCTCGCACGCCGGGACCGGGGCCCCGATCTGCTGGCGGATCGCATCGGCGGCGCCGAGGTAGACGGCCGCGCGCGCCGGCCGCTCGCTCGCCACCGCAA
>JALZOI010000700.1 GCA_030857245.1 Myxococcota bacterium | reverse complement strand
GCTCGCGCGCGCGCTCGGCGATCCCCGCGGCGCCGTCGAGCGGCTGCGGGGCCTGCTCGCCACCCGCGAGGTCGCGTTCGGCGCCGGCTCGTACTTCTCGATCTGGCTGGACGATGCGCAGCTCGAGCTCGGCCGCGTCCTGCGCGACGACCTTGCCGACCTGCCCGCCGCGATGACCGCGTTCCGCCGGCTGCCGAAGGACTACCCGGCGTCGCTCCTGATCGACGACGCCACCTACGAGCTCGCGATCACGCAGGAGCGCGCCGGCGATCGCGCCGGCGCGTGCGCCTCGCTCGCCCAGCTCGCGAAGCGAGCGCCGCAGTCGAAGTACGTCGCGCGCAAGGACGTCGCCTGCCCGTGAGCACGCCTGCCGACCGGCCGGTCATCCACCTCGGCGAGCTCTGCAAGCGCTACGGCAAGCGGGTCGTGCTCGACGGCGTCTCGCTCGACCTCGCGCGCGGCGGGCGGCTCGGGCTGATCGGACCGGCCGCCGCGGGCAAGAGCGTGCTGTGCAAGCTGGTGTGTGGCCTCGAGGCGCCCGACAGCGGCACGCTCCGCGTGTTCGACGAGGATCTCGTCGGGCGGCGCGAGGCCGACCTCGGCGGGCTGCGCCGCCGGATCGGCATGCTGTTCCAGAACTACGCCCTCTTCGACTTCCTCACGGTCGCGCAGAATGTCGCGTTCCCGCTCGAGCAGCGCGGCGGGCTGACCGCCGACGCGATCGCGCTCCGCGTCGCCGACCGGCTGCGCGCCGTCGGGCTGGCCGGCAGCGAGCACAAGCTCACCGCCGAGCTCTCCGGCGGCATGAAGAAGCGCGTGGGGATCGCGCGGGCGACCGTCGCCGATGCCGAGCTCGTGATCTACGACGAGCCCTCGGCGGGTCTCGATCCCGTGACCACCCAGAAGATCTACGACCTGCTCGCCGCCGACCAGGCGCGGACCGGCGCCACCGTGCTCGCGATCTCCTCGGATGTCCTCGCGCTCGCGGGCTTCGTCGACGAGATCGCGTTCCTCTACCGCGGCGCGATCATCTACCGCGGCCCGGCCGCGACGATCGCGGATGCCCCCGACCCACTCGTCCGCCAGTTCGTGCGCGGCGAGCTCGAGGGTCCGCTCGACGAGCGAGGCGCGTCGGCGTGAGCGGGCGGCTCGCGAACCTGACCGCCGGGCTCGGCGCGAGTGCGCTGCGCGTGACCGGCGAGGTCGGCGGCATCGTGGTGATGACGGGCCAGGTGCTGCGTGCGCTGCTGCCACCGCGGATCGATGGGCGCGAGCTCGTCAAGAGCCTCCACAAGATGGGCAACCGGAGCGTGCCGATCGTCGTGCTGACGGCGTTCTTCGCCGGGGCGCTCATGACGCTGCAGGCCGGCCCGTTCGTGAAGAAGTTCGGCGCCTCCTCGCTCGCCGGCTGGGGCGCGGGCTACGCGGTGCTCCGCGAGATCGGGCCGATCCTGATCGCGCTGATGTTCTCGGGGCGGGTCGGCGCGAACAACACCGCCGAGCTCTCGACGATGACCGTCACCGAGCAGCTCGACGGGCTGCGCGCCCTCGCGATCGATCCGATCCGGTTCCTCGTCGTGCCCCGCGTGATCGCGATGATGGTGATGCTCGTCGCGCTCACCGTGATCGGCGATCTCGTCGCGCTCGTCGGCGCGTCGGTGGTCGGCAAGCTGATGCTCGGCATCGACGGGTCGACGATGTACTACTCGTTCGCCGACAACCTGACGCCGTATGACTTCCTGCATGGCGTCTACAAGTCGATCGCATTCGGCGGCGCCATCGCGATGACGTCCTGCTACTTCGGCATCACCGTGCGGGGCGGCGCCGTCGGCGTGGGCAAGGCGGTCAACGCTGCCGTCGTCGCGGCCGCGGTCTCCATCATGCTGCTCGACTTCTTCCTCACCTACCTCACCGGATGAGCGTGCGCCGGTTCCTCGTCTCGCGGGTCGAAGGCGTCGGCGCTGCCGCGCTGGGCGCCGGCCGCGCCGCGCTCGAGCTCTGGATGGTCTACGTCTCGACGCTGGCGGGGGTGCTCCGCTCGTGCTCCCGCAAGCACCGGCGCAACCCCGGCGAGCTCGCGCGTCAGCTCCACGCGGTCGGCAACCGGTCGCTGATCTTCATCATCGTCACGCTCGGCTTCATCGGCATGGTGATGACCTACCAGGCGTGCCTGCAGCTCGGCCGCGTGACCGGCGACTACTCCCAGGTCGGCAGCCAGCTCCTCCGCCTGATCATCTCGGACTTCGGGCCCACGCTCGCGGGGCTGATGCTGGCGACCCGCGTCGGTGCCGGCATCGCGGCCGAGATCGGGTCGATGAAGGTCACCGAGCAGATCGACGCCCTGCGCATGAGCGGCGTGCTGCCGATCGACTACTTGATCGTGCCCCGCTTCCTCGCCTGCCTCGTGATGACGCTGATGCTGAGCGTGATCGGCGGTGCGGTCATGTTCGCGGCCGGCGGGCTCACCGCCGAGCACTCGTTCGGCGTCAACCCGACGACGTTCTACGATCTGTCGTTCATCCGGCCGCGCCACGTCGCGCTGTTCGTGATCAAGGCGCTGGCGTACGGCGCCGCGATCCCGATCGTGGCGGGGTTCTGCGGCCTCCGCGCGCGGGGCAGCTCCGAGGGCGTGGGCTGGGCGACGACCGCCGCGGTGATCGGCGGCTCGTTCTCGGTGATCGTCCTCGACTTCGTGATCTCGGCCAGCGCGCTGTTCCTCACCGGCGGTGACCTGTGAGTGACGGCAAGCCCGACGGCACGCCGGGCTTCGTCGAGTGGAAGGCCGTCACCAAGGGCTTCGGCGGCAAGCCGGTGCTGCGCGGGATGAGCCTGGCGGTCACCCGCGGAGAGGTGATGTTCATCATCGGGACCTCGGGCGTCGGCAAGTCCGTCACGATCAAGCACCTCGTCGGGCTGCTGCCGATCGACACCGGCGAGATCTGGTTCGATGGGCAGCGGGTCGATCAGCTGCCGGAGCGGGCGCTCGCACCGCTACGCAAGCGCGTCGGCATGGTGTTCCAGAGCTCGACGCTGTTCGACTCGATGACGCTCGCCGAGAACGTCGCGCTGCCGCTGCGCAAGCACCACAAGCTCCGCCACCGCGACGCGCTCGAGCAGGCACGCGTCCGCCTCGCGCAGGTCTACATGGCGGAGTACGCGGACCGCTATCCGGCCGAGCTCTCCGACGGCATGCGCAAGCGCGCCGCCATCGCGCGCACGCTCGCGCTGTCCCCCGAGGTCGTGCTGTTCGACGAGCCGACCACCGGCCTCGACCCGGTCAGCGCCCGCCGCGTCGATCGCCTGATCCGCGAGCTCGCCGACCAGCTCGGTGTGACGGCGATCGTGGTCTCGCACGACCCGCCGTCGATCTTCGGGATCGCCGATCGCGTGGCGTTCCTCTACCGCGGCGTCGTCCACGCCGTCGCGACCCCTGCCGAGCTCCGCGCCTCGCCGGATCCCGTGGTCCAGCAGTTCATCACGGGGCAGTCGAGCGGCCCGATGGAGACGCCCGGGTTCTAGCCGCAAGTGCTGGTCAGGTGGGCGATTCGTGCACGTGTCACGTGCTCGTACTCGTCCTCGATCGCGCACGAGTGCGGGATCGCCGCTACGGATCCCTCGGGCGCATGATGATCCGCCACGGCTGCCGCTTCATGATCTTGCCGAGCGCCTTGGCGTCCTCGGGGAACTCGGGATCCTGCATCAGCCGGCCGAGCGAGCCTTCGCCGCGCGCGAGGCGGTCGGTGATCTCGGCGACCTTCGCGAGCAGCGGATCGATCTTGTCGATCGCGGTGCGAGCCCGCTCGATCGCGAGCTCGAAGGCGCGGATCGCATCGGGTCCGCGGCGCTCGAACCGCGTGCGCAGCGCGCGCGCACTCGTCCCCAGCGTGGCGCTCTTGCCGCCGAGCACGTCGAGCGCCGCCCGTCCGCGCGCCAGCGTCGCCCGGGTCTGCTCGATCACCGCGGCCAGCTGCGCGAGGCCCGGC
>JALZOI010000136.1 GCA_030857245.1 Myxococcota bacterium | reverse complement strand
GTGTCGGTGTGATCCGCGTGCTCCGCGGCGGCTCGATCCCCGCCGCGAATGTCTCGCCCGCGCCGAGCTGAGCGCCGGCGACGATCAGCGCGGCGTCGTGATCGGACCGGCGCCCTCTTCGGGCGGCAGCGGCTCGTCGGGGACGCCGTCGGGGCCGCCCGGATCGACCGGCGGCGCTTGCTTGCACAGCGGTGCGGCGGCGAGCGACAGCACGTCGAGCGCGATGCCGGGCTTGTTCTCGAGGCGCAGCGCCTCACGTCCGGTGGTCGCGTCCCACACCCGGATCGCGCCATCACCATCCTCGTAGGCGAGCGTCGTCGCATCGAGCCAGCGCGTGCCGAATCGACTCCTCGCCGTCAGCAGGTGCTTCAACGCGCCGGTCTTCGCATCCGCGACGTAGAGCGACGGCGCCGCGTCCTTCGCGCACGGATCGACGGCGGTGGCGAAGACGAGGCGTGCCCGATCGGGCGACAGCGCGAGCGAGCTCTGCGCCGCCGCGCCGGACTCCGGCACCTGGATCGCCGCGCCGCCCTCGACGGTGATCGTGGCGGTGGTCGGCGGTTCGCCGCTCCACGCCGCCTTCACACCGTCCGGCGCCCGGACGATGCGGCCGGCCTCGAGTGAGAGCACGACGCGCGGCGTCGGCACCTCGGCTTTGCCTTTCGTGAGCTTGCCCCGCGCGGCGTCGACGGTCGAGACCGTGAGCTCGCCGATACCCCACCGCCCGGCCGCCGGTGCGGTCGCCACCAGCAGCTGCTCGCCGGCGCCATAGCCGACCGCGAGCTCGCGCGCTGCGCCGAGCTGGAGCTTCGGGCCGATCGGCTTCCACTCCGTGGTGTCGAGCGGCTGCAGCCAGCTCCGCGCGATCACCGGCGTCGGATCGTCGCCCTTCGCGCGCTCGATCTTGTCGAACCCGAACACGGCGAGCTCGGCGCCGGTCTTCGCGCGGACGTACCCGGCGACCTGGTGCTCGGTGTGGGTGACGCGCAGGTAGCGCCGGGTCTCGCGATCGAACGCGTAGAGCTCGCCGCGGCTCGTCGAGGGCTGCACGCCCTCCTTGGGCCAGCGGTACGCGCTGCGGCGGCCGACCACGAACAGGCCGGTCGCGAGCCGGCGGGTGTACTCGCTGCGGATCTTCGCGGCGACCTCGTTGATCGCGGTGCCGTGCGGCGTCGCGAGGAACTCGACGAGGTCCTCGTCCTTCGCGAGCGCGGGGCCGTACTTGAAGTAATCGGCGGCGAGCGCGGTCACGAGGTGATCGACCGCCGCCGCATGCTCGCCCGCCTGCGCGAGTGCGGACGCGAGCACGCGGTGCGCGTCGTAGTGATGCGCATCCTTCGCGATCGCGGCCTCGCAGCTCGCGCGCACGGTCGCCCAGTCTCGCGGCTTCTCGCGGTACGCGGCGAGCGCGCGATCGTAGTCCTTCATGCCGTCGGCGTAGGCGAAGTTCATCCGCTTGATCGCGTCGACACCGACCGGCGGCGTCGCGATCGGCGCGACCGTGGGGCCCGCGCCGGCGTCCTGCTTGGCTTTGTCGGTGCCGGACTTCTTGCTGCCGCACGCCGCGAGCCCAACGGCGGCCGTGACAACCGCGACGAAAATCTTGTAATGCATGGAAACCTCGTCGCTTCGACGGAGCTCGCGTCAGATCTCGTGACGGTACATCCGATTGTGGCAGGATGCGCCGCATGAAGACCATCACCCTAGCTTTCGTCCTCGCGGCTGCGCTCGGCTGTACGAAGAAGCCGAACCGGACGACGACGCCGACGGCGCCCCAGCCCACCACCGCGGTGACGGAGCAGCAGCCCGCGCCGTCGGTCACCGGTGATCAACAGGTGAGCCCGACGCTCGCCGTCTCCGGCGACATCATCGCCGCGTGCGGCATCAAGGTCGCGGCGACGTCGGGTGCCCCGAAGTTCGACTACGACAAGGAAGAGCTCGCGCCCGAGGACCGGACCGTCCTCGATGCGATCGCCACGTGCCTGATGACCGGCGCGCTCAAGGGCCGCACGGTCTCGCTGATCGGCCGCGCCGACCCGCGGGGGACCGAGGAGTACAACCTCGGCCTGGGCTCGCGCCGCGCCGGCACGGTCAGCGCGTACCTCAGCCGCCTCGGTGTCTCCCAGCCGCAGCTCGCGGTGACCACGCGCGGCGCGCTCGATGCCGCGGGCACCGACGAGTCGGGCTGGCAGCAGGATCGCCGCGTCGACATCCAGCTCCAGCCGCAGGGCTGATCGGCGACGACGGATGCGCGAGTGGGATGCGCGAGTGAGACGCTCTGAAGCTCGCGCTTGATGCGCGAGTGGGACGGGCTCATCCGGACGCCCGTGTTAGATTGGCCGCGTGGCGCTCGAGCATGTCGCGCAGGGACAGACCCGGTTCTTCACACCCGGGGTAGCCCCGGATCCGCGCGGCATCCTCCTCGGCCGCTTCATCGTGATGACGTTCGCGACCCTCGAGGGCGCGGTGTCCTGGTTCCGGCTGTACTCGTCGGAGGCGGCGCTCGACGAGCTGCTCGCCAACCTGACGATCGGAAAGTGCCGCACCGCCCTCGGGAGCCGCGAGATCGTCGTCCAGATCCCGGCGGTGTCGTCCTACGCCGCGGATCGCGCCGCGCGCCTGTCCCGGCTCGTCGGCGGGGCGATCTACACCGGGACCGCGAAGCACTTCGTGAAGTACCGCGACGATCGCTCGCCGTACGGCTACGACGCGGTCGACATCGGCACGATGCCGGCGCAGACCGACTTCATGGTCCACGGCGACGAGTTCGCGCAGGGGTACCTCAAGGAAGGCGAGCTGCCCTTCCAGAAGCTGCTGTTCCGGCTCTCGATCCGCAAGCTGCCGGGGCGCGACCAGCTCGACGCCGAGGACCGCGGCGATCTCTTCCTCGCCGTCGCGCGCGGCCTCGCCGACGGCATCATCCGCTACCTGTGGCGGAACCGCGTCGAGGCGCAGGCCGGCCTGTTCACGCCCGGCACGACGAGCGCGTTCGATGATCAGGTGCGCGAGCGCGGCTACATGCTGATCCGCGCGCGCGCGCTGCCCGAGCGGATCCTCCAGCTGTTCACCGGCACGCCCGGCGTGGACGTGTTCCGGCCGGCCGGCGCGAACGCCGCGGTGGCCGTCGGCTACGCGCACCCGATCGATCTCGCGTCGTGCGCGTCGGTGTTTCCGCCCGAGACCTTCCACGTGTTCTGGCCCGGCGATCGCGTCGACGTGCTGCCCGGGCCGCTCGCGCTCTCGGACATCGCCGACCTGACGCGCGTCGATCTCGAGCTCGACAAGCCGCGCGATCCGACCCCGCATGGCGGTGGGCCGGCGGACTCGATCGGCGTGCCGCTGAAGCTCGCCGCCGCGATGGGCCCGCCGCGCCGCGTGGTCGCGACGCTGATCCCGATCGCGCACGGCTCGCGGCTCAAGCGCATCCTGTTCGCGCTGCCGCCGGTGAGCCTGCGTGGGCATCGCGTCGCCGCCACCGATCGCGGGATCCTCGTGATCGGCTCGGAGAACCTCGACGTCATCCCGCTCGGCCAGCTGCTCTGCGAGCTCACGCCAGGCCTGCTGGTGCCGCTCGGGATGGACGTGGTGCCGCGGGTCTCGGCCGAGGTGCTCGCCCGCGCGCTCGGGCACTCGCCCGGTGTCGTCACCGTGTTCACCGCCGACGGCCATCCCTTCCAGATCAACGAGGGCTCGTTCACGACCCTCGAGCGGCGCGCGCTCGCGAAGCTCGAGGTGGATCGCGCGGACCCGGTCGACTACGCGGCGGACGCGACCGAGGAGGCGCAGATCCTCAATGACGCCGTCGGGCGGTTCGCGCTGTGGGGCTTCCCCGACGCGCCCGACGCCAAGCTGTTGCCCGCGGGGACCGGCGGCAAGCGAAGCGACGACACGTAATGGCCAAGCCGCACGTCCGCGAGTTCCTCGAGCGCTTCGTGCGCCCGCTGGTCGCTGGCGGTGAGCTCCACGTCGGCGCGCCGATCCCCGCGGTCGAGCTCGCGCGCTGGGAGAGCGAGCTCGGCGACGCGACGCTCGAGCTGGTCGCCGTCGACGAGGCGCGCCAGGCCGTGCTCTCGACGCTGGTGTGCCGGCAGCCGGCGATCGTGCTCGAGGGCGACGAGCTCGCCCTCGCGGCCGGGCTCCACAACGCGCTGTTCCTCGTGCACCCACGCGCGGATGTGTGGTCGGTGAGCGACAAGCAGCGGCGGCGGATCATCGAGACCGCGCTCCGCATGGTGAGCCAGCCGCTGACGCAGAGCCGGACGCGCGTGATGGCGCGCCACGCGCTGCTCCACAACCTGATGGCGCTGACCCGCCACGACGTGACGGTGTCGTGGTGGACCGGCCGCGCGCGCTTCCACGGTCAGAAGCCGCCGGCGCGGCTGACGTCGTGGAAGGGCATGCGCCGCGTCCGCGAGGAGGTCACGATCGTCGACTTCGACGAGCTGCTCGCGGTCCCCGACACCGCGCCCGTGATCGCCACGCTGCTGCGCCGCACGCCGCTGACCCAGCTCGTCGACTCGCATCCGGGCGCACCGCCGCTCCACTGGGAGGACGCGGTGTTCTTGCTCCGCGATCCCGAGCTCGTCCGGGCGATCTCGTACCGCCTCGTCCCCGATACCGCGCCGCGCGAGCAGGTCGCCGGGCCCGCCCGCCTCGCCGCCGCCTACGAGCAGATGCTCGAACGCGCGCCCGACGAGGTCGACGTGCGCACCGTCGCCGCATTCCTCGTGCACCTCGATGCGCTGTTCTGCATGGGCGAGCTCCACCTCCGTGAGGCCGATGCGAAGAGCCCGTTGATCTCGACCGTGCTGTCGGCCGAGGCGGCGGGGCAGCGGCCCCGCGGCCTGGCGACGCTGTTCGCGCTGCCCAACGCGCTCGCCGTCGTCGATCCGCGGCTCGCCATGCCGCCGGGCCTGCGCGCGATCCCCGCGCTCGAGCGGCGCTGGAAGGTGCACCGCGCACAGACGCAAGAGTTGCTTGGCGACGCCGTGATCGACGCGCTCGCTGCGCGCCTGCGGCGTCATCTGAGAGGCGCACTGCCGCCACGGGCGCCCGCCGAGGTGCTGACGTTCGTGCGCGAACCGTGAGCAATTCGTGAGCGCGCTCGTGCGCCGGGCGGCGTCCACCGGGTCCGCGAAATGGCGCGGCTGATCACGGCCGATCGGGTGGTCCTGGGGTAATGTCACCGCTGCTAGATGGTCGCGCCGCCCACCACTCCGCGAAGCTTCGCCGTCGATATCGCGCGCGCTTCGGCCGCCTTCCAGGACCTCGCGCGCCAGATGGGCGCGCAGTTCCTCGACAAGCAAGAGATCATCCGGCTGATGACCGTGTCGGCGATCGCCGGCGAGCACATGGTGATCGTCGGACCGCCCGGCACCGCGAAGTCGGCGATGATCGACATGTTCGCCAAGCTGATCGACGCGAAGTACTTCGAGTACCTGCTGACCCGGTTCACCGAGCCCAACGAGCTGTTCGGCCCGGTCGACATCTCCGCGTTCCGCGAGGGTCGGTACACGCGGCGCCTCGAGAACATGTTGCCGACCGCCGAGGTGGTCTTCCTCGACGAGATCTTCAAGTCGAACTCCGCGATCCTGAACTCGCTGCTCCACGTCATCAACGAGCGCAAGTTCCAGAACGGCCCCGAGGTCGTGCCGGTCCCGCTGATCTCGCTCTATGCCGCCTCGAACGAGGTGCCGAACGACGAGAACCTCGCGGCGATGTTCGACCGCTTCCTCGTGCGCGTGCTGTCCGACAACCTCGACAGCTACCACTTCCACGAGCTGATGAAGAAGGGCATCTCCCTCGAGCTGAGGAAGATGACCGGGCGGGGCGTCGACGGTGCGGGGCGGCCGATGGGCGAGCTCCGGCCGGTGATCAGCGCGCGCGACCTCCGGCAGATCCAGCAGAACTACGACAAGTTCATGGTCTTCCCCGAGGAGTTCCTGACCAAGTACAAGGGGCTGATCTTCCAGATCCGCAGCGAGGGCATCTCGGTGTCGGATCGCCGCGCGGTCAAGCTGCTCAAGCTGTTCGCGGGGTCCGCCGTGTTCGACGGCCGCACCCGCGTCCACGACGGCGACTTCTTCATCCTCCGTCACATCTGGAACAACCTCGATCAGGTCGAGCTCCTCGAGGAGATCGTGAACCCGATCGTGGACTCGTACTATCGCGAGCATCCCGACGAGCGCCGCTTCATCGGGCCGTCGGCGAGCCTCGACGACCTGCTCACCGAGCTCGGCCTCATCCGCGAGCTCCTGACCTCGGGCGCCGAGCTCTCGGACATCCAGCTGTTCAGCCAGCTCAAGAACCTCAACGAGATCAAGGTCGCGCTCGCCGCGCTACCAGGCGACGCCGCCGCGCGCATGATCCGCGAGGTCGATCAGCTGCTCGAGACCGTGTTCGCGTCGTCGAAGTTCGGGCTGTGAACCGCGGGCGCGTACGCGGGGGAGCTAGCTCTTCGTGTACGGCTGCTCGCCGAGGTAGTCGCGCTTGCCGAGCTCGACGCCATTGTGGCGCAGGATCGCGTACGCGGTCGTCAGGTGGAAGTGGATGTTCGGCAGCGCGTAGTGGTCGAGGTAGTCGCCACCGCGCATCGTCTTGCCTTCCCAGCGCGGCTGCGTGAGCAGCCGATCGTCGGCGCCTTCGAAGTCCTCGCGCTTGAACGTCGCGAGGTAGGCGATCACGGTGCGCAGGCGCGCGCGGACGTCGGCGATCGTCTGCTCGGTGTCGGGATGCGACGGCGCTTCCTTGTTGGCGAGCTTCGCCGCGTACATCTTCGCGTTGTCACACGCGATCTGGATCTGCCGCAGCAGCGCGAACTGGTTCGGGGCCAGCCGGGCGACGAGCAGGGTCTCCGGGTCGAACTTGCGCTGCTCCGCGTAGGCGACGGCCTTGTCGAGCCACTTGTCGACGTTCTGGAGGAACTTGGTGAAGACAGGGACGGTCGCGTCGTAGAGGTTCATGCGCGCAGCCTAGCGCACGCGCCGCCTCACTTGGGTCGGATGGTGACGATCACGGGGCGATGATCCGACGCTCCCGCATCGACGACGTGCGCGTCCTCGGCGACGAAGTGGCCGTCGATCATGACGTGGTCGATGTCCATCTTCAGGAGGTCATGGGCCTTGCCGCCGGTGTGCGTCTCGTAGTGCCACGTCGTGGGGCCGGTCGTCGGCACGCGCGTCATGCCGTGCCCCGTCAGGTAGTCGATCGCGCGGCCGGTCGCGTCCTCGTTGAAGTCGCCGGCGACGATCGTCGGCAGCTGGTAGTCCAGCTTCTTCCAGTGCGCCTCGATCTCCTTGCGGCGGATCGGCGGCGTCGTCAGGAAGCCGCGCACCCAGCTGCCGCCATCGAGGCACGGCCGCAGGTGGACGTTGAGGATCTGGAGCGGGCCGAGCGGGCCGTCGATCACGAGGCGCTGCGCCGGGAACCACGCGCCCGTGCGCGGAGGCGCGGCCCACATCTCCTCGCTCGTGATCGGATGCTTCGACAGCGTCGCGATGCCGCCCGAGCCGTGCCCGACCACGCGGTAGGCCTGGTGTGGGTACTGCTTCGCGAAGCGCTGCTTCAGCGCCTCGCGCCACTCGCTCGTGATCTCCTGGAGCAGCACGATGTCGACGTCGGCCGCCTCGATGGCGTCGAGCGAGTCGCGCGGGCTCGGATTGCCGTAGTTCAGGTTGTAGGTCATCACGCGGAGCTGGCGCGCGGCCTTCGCGGGCTCGGCGCGAGCAGCCTGCGACGTGACGACGGCGAGCAGGAGCAACGCGAGCAGCGGGAGGTAGCGCACGGCCGCCAAGGATGACCGAGATCAGGGCGCTCGACAGCGTCCATCTCGCTCCGAGGATCTCCGAGAGGCGGTGCCTACGGCTCGCACTCGCAGAGGGCACCGAACGAGTTTCCGACGGCGCGATCCTCGAGGAACCCGAGCGGGGCGAGCGGATCGAGCGCCGCGCGGTCCTGGACCCCGGTCTCCACCCGTTGCTCGTTACCGTCGTCGGGCTCCCCGGGCATCCACAGGTCCGCGAGCGGCGGCGCGCCGGTCAACCAGGCCCAGTTCGCGTCCGCGGTCAGCGCTCCGGCGGTCTGACGCAGGCCGACCCAGTACCGGTCCCCATCGTCGGGCGCCAGATCGCGAAGCTTCGCGCCAACGCTCGCGGCCTCGGCCTCGGTCTCGAGGATCACCAGCCGGGTGCTGCCGTCGGAATCGACGCGACACGCTTGCGCCTGCACGACGAAGCTCGCGGGCTCCCCGATGATCCGGTAGCGCGACGTCGACGTCCCGATGGGCTCGTAGCTCGCGGGGCAGCGCCCGGATGGATCCGCGTCGGGGGTGGTCGGACGCGGATCGAGCCCCAGCACGACGTCGCACGCGGGCAGGAGCAGCAGTCCCACCACGAGCGCCACCCGCGTGTCGGCGAGCTCGAGGCGGAAGCTGCGCGCGCACACGCGTCGAGGCTACCACGCGCGCCCCGTGCGCCTTCGCGCGGGCTTCGCCGCCGGGCGCAGCGGCGACCCGCGTTGCATATATTCGGTCACACCGCACCGCACGCTCGCACTACCGCGGCACATGCGCACCCGAATGCTGCCGTGGCTGATGGCCACTCCCTTCCTCGCGATGGCCTGCGCCACCGACGACGAGCCCCCCCTCGCGGAGACCGACTCCGCCCTGACGTCGGTCATCCCGGCGTCCACTACCTGCAACCAGGGCGTCGGCGCCGGCCGGTGCGTCCAGGCACCGCCGTTCGAGTCGAGCGGCCGCTCGCGGTGGATCGTCGATGGCGCTCGCTCGCCGATGGAGTACGCCGGCGCGGTCACGCTGCCGTTCAAGACCGATGACGCGGGCTCCACGGCCGTCGGCCTCCCGACCAAGATCCAGGCCACCGGCACCGTCCACCTCCAGCGCGTCACGGTGAAGTCGACGCTGCCGCTCGTCCCGCCACGCCACTACCTCTACGTCTTCCTCGAGGACATCGCGGTGCGCTCGAACGGCGTGACCGCCTACGGCAAGGTCAACGTCTACATCGACAACGCGCGGTTCGACAGCCCCGACACCAACGTGCACGCCGAGGACCGCCGCTACGTCGTCGACCTGGCGAGCGGCACCGCGGTCACGGTGCAGCAGCCGTCGGGGACGGGCATCGGCACGAGCTGGAGTGCCGTCGCCGCGACCACCGGCACGGCGTTCGCCGCGGGCGGCTGCATGCACGTCGCGACGGGGACGGCCCGCTGCAAGGGCGAGCTGCGGATCCCGCTCGATCACAGCGCCACCGTCGCTCCGGCGGCGGGGCTCGCGCCCGGCGTCGGCTTCATGGCACGCACGGTGAATGCGACGGGCATGTCACCCGACCTCGCCGTCGCGCGCTACCTACCCTCGGACTACACGATCAGCGACTGGCAGACCGTCCTGTTCACGCGGCCGCGCGGCTTCGACCTCGCGATCACCACGTGGAACGTGCGGCGCTTCGAGCCGCTGTTCCAGTCCGCCGCGTTCGCCGCGGTGGATCCCAAGCACATCGGCAAGTTCCTCGCCGGCAACGACATCGTCGCGATCCAGGAAGGCTGGGATCGCGCGCAGGTCAAGACCATCCTCGACGCCGCGAACGCGCAACGCGGCGCCGACGGCAAGCGTCCGTTCTTCCTCTACGGTCCGATCGACCACGAGCCGTCCTACGCGGAGGTCATCACCCAGGTCGTCGACGGCGTCAGCGACACGCAGGGAGGCCTCTACGTCATGAGCCACCTGCCGCTCGCGACGAAGGGCTACCACGTGTTCTCGCCGGCCACGTGCCGCGGCGAGGACTGCTTCAAGGCCAAGGGCGTGCAGTGGGTGCGCCTGATGCTCCAGGATCCCGCGGCGTACGATCCGACCTGCACGAAGTACAACAACCGCGGCTGCAACAAGCCGCCGAGCGGCGACGACTTCGTCGACGTGTTCAACACCCATCTGCAAGCCGACGAGCCGCTGCTCTGCAAGGGCGACGACACGTGGGCCGCGGAGAAGGCCGGCATGCTCGCCCTCCTGGCGTCCGTCGTGGACCCCGTCCTCGCGATCAAGGCCGTGATCCTGACCGAGCTCGTCGAGGCCGACCTCAACTGCCCGACCCTCACGGACGCCGGCGGTCGCCGCGCTCAGCTCGCAGAGATGAACACCTTCATCTCCGCGGTCGCCGCCCCCGACCGGTCGTCGCTCGTGATGGGCGACTTCAACGTGAACGGCAAGCTCGTCACCGGCGCGGAGTACCGAGAGACCCTGGTCGCCCTGCAGATCGCGCCGAGCTCCGACCCCGGCAATGACCTGATCTCGGTCCTCCCCGCCGGCGGCTTCGACGTTCGCCACGGTGACCTCGTCCGCGAGCGCATCGACATCGAGCTCTCGACCGGCGCCTGCCTCGGCACCTACATCGAGGAGACCGGAGGCACCGCGGCTCCTGCTTGCACCTTCGCGGGCGGCGTCGACGCCCCGACGCGCCTCGACTACATCTTCGTGCGACCGCCGGTCCTCGCCACCGCCGCCCTCGACTATCCGCGCTGGTACGTCCAGGCCGTGAAGGGCTCGGAGATCTGGACCTCGCCGTTCCCGTCGCTGAGCGGCCTCCTCTCGCCGACGCCGCTGCGGCTCTCCGACCACAAGCCGGTGCGCACCACCCTCTCGTTCGCGCGCCTCGCCAACCCGCCGAAGTACAACCCGAGCTGGCGCCACACGGCCGAGCAGCGGATCGTCAGCGTCGACGCCACCAACATCGAGGACTGCATCGGCTGTGGCGAGGTCGACCCGTTCGCCAAGCTGCTCTCGACGATCGTCCCGACCAACAGCACCTCGTCGGTCATCACCGCCGAGTGCACCGACAACCAGCACCCGATCTTCAAGGTCGATGCGTGCATGGCGAACTGGGTCCGCACCCGTCCGCACACGCCGCCCACCGAGTCGGCGGTCTCGCTGCTGGCGGTCGTCCGCGATGACGACAACACGAGCGCGAATGACCTGCTGTCGGAGGGCACCACGTCGACGTGGAACTACGCCGCGGGCACCTTCGCGATGAGCCACCGGCTGTTCGGCCAGGACATCTCGCTCGGCGCGTGGCCGAACTTCGAGGCGGTCCCGATGTCGCGGTGCGCCGGCATCGGCATCGACGTCTGCCATGCGCTGACGCTGACGCCGATCCCGCCGGGTCAGTAAGCCCGACGGCCGCGGCGTCGTAGCGAGCGGCACCGGAGCCGATCGCTCCCGGCTCACCGGGTCGCGGGCTTGCCGTCGCACCGCGACGACGATAGGACCCCGGCTGCCGCCGCTCCGGACGCCACCGACGACGAGCCACCGCGCGAGCGCCGGCGCCTGGGCGTTCGCGCTGGTGTGGCCGTCCTCGCGGTGTAGTAGCGTCGCTGGACGAGCGATGCGACGCCTGGGCCATCTCGCGCTGCTCGCAGCCGCAGGCACGGCGTGCGGCCGCATCGACTTCGCGCCGCTGGCCGATGCACGCGGCGATGGCGGACGACGCACCGGTCACGGCGGCGTGCGAGCAAGCGTGGTTGCGAGGCCCGGTGCTGTCCACGCCACGCCCGCTCACGACCCTCAACGAACCGAGCAGCCGGCAGCTCTCGCCGTTCCTCACCGCGGACGGGTTGACGCTGTCCTTCACGTCCGCCGGGCCGGGCACGCACGACGTCTACCTGGCAACGCGAGCGGCGCTGGACCTGCCCTCCGGTGCGCCGATGCCGGTCGCGAGCGTGAACACCCCGGCGAACGACTACGAGCTGCGCACGAGCCCCGACGGCCGCGAAGCGTTCGTCGGCTCGGATCGCGGTGGGCAGTCCGACATCTGGCGCGCCGAGCGCGACACGGCCGACGGGCCGTGGAGCCCCTTCGCCGTCGTTGCCGAGCTCGCGACGAGCGCGACCGAGTACAACCCGATGCTCGCCGCCGGGGATCGCACCCTCTACTTCGCGGCCGTCGATCGGCTCGGCGGCCTCGGGTGACGGACCTGTGGTTCGCGACGCGCGCGGACCGCGACCGTCCGTTCTCGCTCCCCGAGCCCGTCGCGGACCTGAACACGAGCTTCCAGGAAGCCAGCGCCTCGTTGCTCGCCACCGGACGCGTCATCGTCTTCACGTCCAACCGGCCGGGTTCGGTCGGGGCGCTCGACCTCTGGTATGCGACCCGCGCGACCGCGACGGACGGCTTCACCGCCCCGCAGCTCGTGCCCGGGGTGAACACCACCGGGCTCGACTACTCCGGGTTCGTTCGCCCCGACGGCTGCGAGCTGTTCTTCTCGTCGAATCGCGACGGTAGTGACGACCTGTTCGTCAGTGAGATCACGCCTTGATCGCCAGATCCGCGACAGCGCGCGCAAGGTGATCGACACTGGTGCGGTGAAAGCCATCATCGTGACCTGCCCGCACTGCGGGGCGCGGCTCCAGGTCGCGGGGACGCTGCTCGACGTCCGCTGCGAGTACTGCGGGACCTCCGCCCGGATCCAGAAGCGCACGCGGGTGTTCGAGCGCGTCCTGCCGCCGCCCCCGCTCACTGCCGACGCGCCGCGCGAGGTGGCCGTGCAGCGCCGGAGCCGCATGCTGCCGGTGATCGCGGGCATCGTCGCGCTCGGCCTCGCGGTCCCCGTCTTGATCCTCGCGATGTGGGGTCAGCGTGGGCCGCGCGCCGGCGTCGCGGCCCGGCCGGCGGTCTCGCGGCCCACGGCGCAGGTGCGCCCGCCCTCGTCGTGGCTCGGGACCGACAGCGCGATCCTCGTCGATCTCGATCGTGACGGCACGCTCGACATCATCGGGCGCGCGCGGCAGAGCAATCCCGACAGCATCACGATCCTCGCGGTGAACGGTGCGACCGCCGCGCGCCTGTGGGAGAGCGCGTCCCTCGGCGGCTACTCGGACGTCTACCGGCAGCCGCTCGTGCTCGCCGGTGACCTCCTCGTGTTCGCCTCGCAGCGCGGCGAGCTCCGCGCCTTCAGCACCGCCGACGGCAGCGCGCGCTGGACCGCGCAGCTCGACGAGCGCGTCGAGCGGCTGTGTGGCGGTGACGAGCTCGTCATCGCGATCGGCGCCGACGGCGTCGCGCGAGCGGTGGGGCGCCAGCACGGCACGCTCGCCACCGCCCCCGCCCCCGCAC
>JALZOI010000699.1 GCA_030857245.1 Myxococcota bacterium | reverse complement strand
CGTGCGCGACCGGCGGCGGCGCGGCCGGCGGCGGCGCCTCGGCCGGCTGTGCGGACGCGGCCCCCGTCATCCCCAGCACCAGGCCAACCCACCACACCCTGCGCAGCCTCTGCATCGCCTTCATGGTCCCTCTGATCTGCCGTGGTACCCAAAAGGCACGACGCGTTCAACAACTCCCTCGACCGTTTCAGTTACAACCGTGCGTCCGTGGATCCCGCCGTCCTGCCGATCCTGTCCTGCCCGCGGTGCCGGGCCGTGGCGCCGTTCGCCGACCTGCGCACCCCTCGCTGCGCTGCATGCGGGCTCGAGCCCACGCACTCGTCCGGCGTGCTCGATCTGATCGACGTCTCGGTCGGCGAGCCGCCGCTGACCACGACCGAGCAGCGCCTGATGGAGAGCGATCTGGTCGCCCGGATCTACGATCGCTTCTGGCGGCCGACGTTCGTGCGGCTGTTCGCGGGCGCGGGTGCCGGTGCCGCGGTCGGCGGCCTCGCCGGCGAGCTGTTCATCCACAAGCACGGCCTCTCGCTCGACGATCGCCCGGGTCCGTGGCTCGACCTGTCGTGCGGCCCGGGCGCCTTCGCACGCGCGCTCGCTGCCGCGGCCCCCGGCGCGCTGATCGTCGGCCTCGACATCTCGCGCGCGATGCTCGACGTCGCTGCCCAGCGGACCGGCGGGTACACCAACGTCGTGCTCGTCCGCGCCGACGCTCACGCCCTGCCCTTCGTCGACGGCGCGTTCGGCGGCGTCAACAACGCCGGCGCCCTCCACGCCTATGACGATCCCGAGCTGGTGTTCCGCGAGATCCGGCGCGTGCTGCGGCCGGGCGGGCTCTACGTCGGGTCGACGTTCGCCGAGGCGCCGTCCCTGCTCGGCCGGCTCGCCGCGCGCGCCGCGGGGATCCGCCGGTTCGAGCCGAGCGAGCTGCGGGCGTGGCTGCAGCGGATCGGGTTCGCGGACTACGAGGACGTCAGGCTCGGCGGAGCCCTCGTGTTCCGCGTCCGTCGTCCCTGATCGCGCCGCGCTCAGAACGTCGCGCCGACGATCGGTACGACCATGCCGGGCTGCGGCGCGAGCTTCGCCGACAGCGGCTGGATCGCGACGCTCCCCGCCGTCCACCGGCCATCGCTGTGGCGGCCGACGAGCGCGAGCGGTGCATCCTGCGGTGCCGCGGCCTCGCCCGGGCGCACGTCCTTGCCGAGGTCGAGCTGGCGCGTGAGCCGGAACCCGAGGTACGTGCCGACGACGAGACCACCGGTCGCGAGCGCGCCCGTCAGGCGCTCGTCGGCATCGCTGCTGCCGTCGCGGATCCCGGCGTAGAGCAAGAACGGCAGCGCGCCCCCGGCGGCGGCGAAGCCCGCGATCCGCAGCATCCGCCGCGACGTCGTGTTGGTCTGCGGCGCCGCGATGTAGCCGACGAGCAGGCCGCTCATCGTGCCGATCACGGCATTGACCGAGTAGGCCTCGCTCTCGACGGGTTGCATCAGCATGCCCATCGTGAGCCCGCCGACCGCGCCGATGCCCGCGAACGTATCGACGAGCGCGAGATCGCCGCGCGTGTACTGGCGCTTCGCGATCATCGACGCCGTGATCCCGCCGATGCCGCCGCCGATCGCCGCGCCGAGCAGGATGTCACCAGCCGTGGTGTGCTTGGTGTCGACCGCATCGGCGATCAGCCCCCCGATCACGCCACCCCACAGGACGCCCGACATGATCGTGCGTGTGCGCAGCGAGCCTCCCGCCTCGGCGGATCGCTCCCGCGCCGGCGCTTCGATCGGCGGGCGCGTCGGGGTCACGTCGACCGGGGGCACCGGCGTCACCACCGGGGCGGGCTCGTCGGAGATCCCGAGCTGCTGGTTGATCGCCTTGATCAGCACGCGCGCCTGCAAGGCCGCCTCGCCCCGCGGGCTGCGGACCAGCGCCTCGACGGCGAGCTGCTTGGCATCGATGTAGACCCGCGCGTCGAACAGCTCCTGCGCCCGGCCGACGAGCTGGCGGGAGATCTGCTCGGCGAGCACCGGATCCTCGCCCGGCCGCGACGCCGGCAGCTGCGCGGGATCGGGTACCGCGATCGAGGGCGGCGGCGGTGGACGGCGCTGCCCGTACGGATCCGACGGCTGGGCGCGCGCGACCGCGGGTCCCATCGCCGGCACGAGGCAGGCCAGCAGCATCGAGATCGTGCGCACCTGCATGACCAACGGGGTACCACCGGGCTGGCCGCGCTTCAACCGGAGTCGCCGCGGAGCCATGTCCTGGATCACGTTCGCCGGGTTCTTACGTGCGGGTGGGAGGCAGCGGCTGGGTCGGGGTCCGCGGCAGCAGCGGACCGGTCTCGCCCCGCACCCGCGGCTGGTCCTTCCAGGTCTTGCGATAGAAGTACATGAACAAGACCTGGATCGCGGACAGCACCGGGACCGCGAGCAGCGCGCCGACGAGCCCGTACGTGTGCTCGCCGAGGAAGAGCGAGAAGATGACGAGCACCGGGTGGATCTTGGCGGCGTTGCCGATGATCTTCGGGTTGAGGACGTTGGCCTCGATGAAGTGGATCCCGATGATCCACAGCCCGATCGCGAGGCCGCGGGGCACGTCGATCCCGCTGTCGCCCGAGACCAGCGCGACGAGCACGATCGGGATCGTCGACAGGATCGAGCCGAAGATCGGGATCAGCGTGAGCAGCGCGGCGACGACGCCGAGGATCAGGCTGTACTTGACGCCGAAGATCAGCAGGCCGATGTACGTGAGCACGCCGTTGATCAGGCAGATCATCAGCTGGCCGCGGATCACGCCCGAGAGGCCGCGATCGATCCCGGCGATGATGACGTCGTAATCGGCGCGAACGTTCTGCGGGAACATGCTCCGCAGGAACCCGTGCACCTTCTCCATGTCGATCAGGATGAAGGCGCCGATCATCAGCGTGAAGAAGAACAGGAAGATGCCGCGGATGAACGCGGTGAGCAGGGACTGCCCGAGGCGCACGAGATCATCGAGCTGCGACTGCAGCCCGACCATGCCCTTCTTGACGAACGTGCGCAGCTTGTCCTCGAGGGTCGCGGGCTCGGGCGCGGTCATGTTCGTCGTGATGTGATACGCGCCCTCGTTGAGCCGCTTGATGTCGATGCCGTTCGGCGCGAGCTGGACCGCGAACCGGCCATCCGGCAGGGGCGTCATCGTGAACGCGGTGCCCGGCGGCAGCGGGACGTCGGCGACGATCGCGGGCTCCACCGGCACCGCCTTGACGCCGGCCAGCGATGGAAACCGCCGCTCGAGCCAGCGCGCGATCTCGGGCGTCCAGACGTCGTTGGCCTTCTGGTAGAGGCCCGGTGCTTCCTTGCCAAGCCGCGCCACGTCGCTCGACAGCCGCGGCACGAGCAGGAACATGAAGCCCGTCACCAGGCTGAGAAACACGATGTAGCAGATGACGATCGCGAGGCCGCGCGGCATCCGGCGCGAGCCGTCCTTGCGCTCGCACATCCGGCGCACGACGGGCGCGAGGATGTACGCGATGAGGCCGGCGAACACGAAGGGCAGCAGCACCTTCCGGCCGAGGAAGAGGCACAGCAGGATGAAGAGCGGGAACCCCCAGCGGCGGAGGAACTGCCGGCCCGACCCTTCCGTCGCGAAGAAGGAAGCGGTGCGGCTCCGCACGCTCCCCGTGATCGGCGGCGGCTGCGTCGCATCCGCCGTGCGCGGCACGCCTCCCGATGGGGGCTCACCAGGCGGATCAGGCGGCGTCATCTGCCGCGGGTATACCAGAGACGCTCAGCGATCGCGGCGCCACGCGCCCGAGAACCAGCCACCGACCCGACCGAGCAAGGATGGCCGCATCCCGGCGCGCGCCAGCTCGTCCTCCGAGAGACCGGCATCGAGCGTGGCCGCCGGCAGCGATTCGTCGGGCGAGGTGCCGAGGAGCGCCTCGGCACGGGCTGCACGGGGTGCCGCGCGGCGCTCGCGTGGGGGCAGCGGCGGCGGCTCGACCCCGGTCTCCATC
>JALZOI010000698.1 GCA_030857245.1 Myxococcota bacterium | reverse complement strand
GTATTCATCACTGGCCGCAAGGACTCGGTCGTCAAGGTTAACGGCCAGAAGGTCAGCCTGTATGAGGTCGAGGCCGTGCTGCGCTCGCTCGACGGCGTTCGGGATGCGTGCGTTGTCGTCGAGCAGATCGAGCCCGACGCGATGATCATCGCAGCGGTCGTGCTCGAAGACAATGCGTCCGATCTCAGCCCGCTGCGGCAGTCGCTCGCCCTCCGGCTGGCTGCCCACAAGCGCCCCAAGCAACTGGTCCGGGTCGCGGCGCTGCCGCTCAACCACAACAACAAAATCGACCGACGCCGGCTCCTCGACCTTGCCGCGGCCGAGCGTGCTGGCGATCCTTCCACGTGCGGGACGACTGCGTCGCCCGCGAGCGACGTCCTGATCGTAGAGATCCAGCGGGTGCTGCGCGGCGCCCCGATCGATCCGCAGCTTAGCTTCCTTGAGAACGGCGGCGACTCGCTGCGAGCGCTGAGCCTGGTAGCTGCGCTCCGCCGAGGGGGCCGCAGGATTTCGCTCGATCAACTGATGTCAGCATCACCGATTGGTGCGCTGGTCACTGTGCCGCTCGCCGCTGCTCGTCCGGCGGCGCCCGCGCGCCCGGGGCCGCGCGCCGAGGTGTCGTTGCCCAACCGGGCATTTCTCGAGGCGCGCGGCATCCCGGACCTCGACGGTTGGAGCCAGGCGGTCGCGTTCGACTACACCGGCGCGCTGGCGGCGCCTGAGGTCGCAGAAATCACGCACGCGGTACTGGCGCGTCACTGGTCCGACTTGGTGGCTGCGGTCCCGGTGATCAACGGCGCGACCGCGGCGGACGAGCTGGCAGCGCTCACGAGCCGTATCTCGCGCGCCGCCGGGCGCGTCGTCGAGGCCGCGGTGTTCCGCGCCGGCCAGGCCACGCACGTTGTCGTGGCCTGCCACCAGTTCCTGGTCGACCGCACGTCGTGGATATTGCTCGCCAGCGAGCTGGCGGACGGCCTGACGCAGGGCATCGCGGCCATCGGAGGCTGGCGCCGTCCCGAGTCGGATCGAGACACTTGGATCGCCCTGTACAACCATCACCGGCTCTCCGATCGGGCTAGCGACGTGTGGGCCGGCCTGCCGTGGGCTACGAGCCACTCTTTGATCCCGTCCGCACCGATCCCGCCGCGCGTCGCGTTTCGTCGGGTGAACGCGACGCTCGGCGACGCGGCCGGGCCGGCTGGGAAAGTAGACGACCTGCTACTAGCGGCCGTGTTGATCAGCGCTGCCGAGCTGAGCGGGCACGGCTGCCAGCCGCTCGATGTCCTTGGCCACGGCCGTGATGTGATTGCCGGTGGAGTCGACGCGAGCGCGATCGTCGGCTGGTTCACCGTGATCTGGCCGTTCGTACTCGACGTCACGGGTGCATCACCGCCGGATGTCGTTCGCGCCGTCGCCGCACACCGTGCGCGCCTGGCGCCGATCGCTCATACATTCGGAAATGAGCACTATCGCCCGGACGCGGAGCCGCGTTGGCGATGCTCGACGAGCTACAACTTTCTGGGCGATGTGGAGATCGCGCGAACCGAGGAGTTCGCGGTGAATCCGCTCTCGATGCAGACCATGCATGGAGCGGCGAGTCACTCGCTCGAGCTGACCGGATATCGCACCGGCACCACCGTGCAGCTCGTCATCGACTACGATCCCGCGATCATGTCGTCATCGGCGGCGAATCAGCTCGCGAGCTCGGTCGCTCGGGTGTTCGTCGCGCTCGGAATGGGATGAAGGGTTCCGAGCAGCTGCCGCGTAGACGATCCGGTCAGCGCGCAGCCGGTTGCTCCGACGAGGGCGGCGGGACGGTGAGCGGACCCAGCTCGCGCTCAAGCTCGACGACATCGAGGCGAGCGCGGGTGACGAGCCAGTCTCGGGGGCACAGCTCGAGGAATCGCTCGCGCGGCCAGTGCGGCAGAACGCGGATGACGTCGCGAAGGTAGGCCTCGGGATCGAGGCGGTGAAGCCTAGCCGAGGCGATCAAGGTCATGAGGTTGCCGGCGGCCTGGGCGTGGTCGTCGCTGCCGACGAACATCCAGGCCTTGCGACCGACCGCGAGTCCCCGTTCATTCTGCCCGTGTCGGCGAACTGGCCGTCGTCCGCTACCGCTGGCACCCGCAGTCGGGCCAGGAGATCCGGATCGCGTATCGCGAGCATCGTCGAGGAGAAGACGTCGCTGTGTTCGATACACCGAACCGTTCCCGCACGGTGCTACCGGCGTGGATGCTGGACGCAAGCGCATGCGCGGCGATGTCGCTCGGGCCGCCTCGCGTGGCGATCTCCGCGATGTTCGATCTGCGATCCGTTCTGTCGGCGCTGGGCTCTGATCAGAGCGCATCCCCACTTGTCGGGGAGCAGGAGCGCTCCGATGAAAGCCCTACCGCCAGCACCGTCCCAGCTCGAGCTGTTGCCTCACCGCGACAACGCCCCTGCAAGACGTCCGGGGTCGATGCGCCGGGCGCGAGGCGGCGCTCGCGGCTCACGCAGACCAGGTGCGCGTAGGCCGGGCGGCCAAACGTCGTCATGCCGGCAGGCACGCGGCAGACGATCTTGTGAAACAGCGCGTGACTGCCGGCGGCCTCGGCACCGCACAGCACGAGGTGCCCCTTGTCGATCCAGCGACCGTCGTGCTTGACGTCGGTTTGGTAGAACACCGCGACGGCATCGTCAGCGACCGCGCGGCACGCGGCTGTCGGCGATGGTCGAGTCGGCGGCGCGCTACTCGCGGCTGCGCCGCCAGTTCGCCGGGGTGTCGCTGATCAGCGACGACACGACGGACTCGATGCTGGTCGGGACCTCGGCCGCGATGCGCAAGCTCCGCGCGGCGATCGCGCGGCTCGGCAGCCAGGACGTCTCGATCCTGATCCAGGGCGAGAGCGGCACGGGCAAGGAGCTGGTCGCCCGCGCGCTCCACGATCGCGGCCTGCGGCGCGCCCGCCGGTTCGTCGCGCTCAACTGCGGGGCGATCCCGGAGTCGCTGATCGACAGCGAGCTGTTCGGGCACACCAAGGGCTCGTTCACCGGCGCCACGATGGATCGCCCGGGCGTGTTCGTCGAGGCCGACGGCGGCACGCTGTTCCTCGACGAGATCGGTGACATGCCGCTCGGCGTGCAGTCGCGCTTGCTGCGCGTGCTGCAGGAGAGCGAGGTCCGCCCGGTCGGCGGTAGCGGCGTCCGCAAGATCGATGTCCGCGTGATCGCCGCGAGCCACGTCGAGCTCGGCAGCGCCGTCGAGCAGAGCCGGTTCCGCCAGGATCTCTACTACCGGCTCAACGTCGTCGTGCTGGCAGTGCCGCCGCTGCGCGAGCGGCTCGATGATCTGCCGTTGCTCGCCGCGCACTTCCTGCGCAAGCACGGTGGGACCTCACCGCCGAGCCTCGCACCCGATGCGCTCGAGGTGATGGCGACCTACGGCTGGCCGGGCAACGTGCGCGAGCTCGAGAACGCGCTGATGCACGCGATCGCGCTGCATCATGGCGACGTCATCGGTCCCGAGTCGTTGCCGGTGCAGATCAGCGCGCGCACCCGCGCGTCGTCACCGGTGCTCAAGCCGGCGGTGGAGACCGCTGAGGGCGACGAGGAGCTGCTGCCGCTCACCGAGGCAAAGCGCCGCGCGAGCACGGCCTACGAGCGGGCGTACCTCGTGCGCGTGATGGAGAGGGCGAAGGGCTCGGTCTCCGAGGCGGCACGCTTGTCGGGCCTCGATCGCACGAACTTCCGTCGCCTGCTCCAGCGCCACGGCCTCGACGCGACCGCGTTCAAGTAACGCACGCGCCCTTCGGTCAGTGCAGGACGACGCTGCCGGACGGACGCTCCGTGCTGGTATTCGCGAGCTCCTGCGTCGCGGGCGGCGCGAGCGACGTGACCTCCATGTCGAGCAGCGGGCGGATCGGGAACGGCGCCGCGGCGGTGTCAGGCTCGGGCTCGACGGTGATCGCGACCATGCCGCCGACCAGGTCACGCGGTGGCGTGATGAAGTCCTGGCC
>JALZOI010000697.1 GCA_030857245.1 Myxococcota bacterium | reverse complement strand
GGCCGCGGCCGAGCCCGCTCGCCGCGGCAACCTGCCCTCCAACCCGCAGCGCAAGGGCGGGATCGCGTTCGACGACGACGATCTCGCCGACTACATGCACCCGGATGATGTCCCTCCGAAGGAGCCGTCGGGCAGCGACTCTTGACACCGCGAGAGCCCACCAGTAGAAACAGCCCCATCCGCGGACGTCGCGGACTGACATTTGAAAACCCGGGGATTTAGCTCAGCTGGGAGAGCGCGTGAATGGCATTCACGAGGTCAGGGGTTCGATCCCCCTAATCTCCACCACGGAACGGTCGCTTCGGCGGCCGTTTTCGTTTTCGGGGCTCCGCTGCCGCGTGCCACGCGCACCGATCATCTTGAGGATCGACGATCCGGGTCGAGCTCGATCGTATGCCGCAGAGAGCATGGTTGGTCACAGCTCTACGGCGTCGATAGGCGCGACCGGTTCAGCGCTTGACATACACCGTGCCGTTCCACTTGAACCGCTGTTGCCTGGTGTTGTCGAACGGGTGCTGCTCGTAGATCCCCTCTTTCCACTCCTGGCACTCCACGGTCAGCAGCTTGGGCACTGTCGCGACAGGCACGAACGGCTGCATCTCGCACCTGGACCCCGACGAGTCGTGCTCGTCGCCGTAACTCTGCGAGACGTACGCGAGCACCTGCACGAGCCCTTTGCGCGACGCGCGGTACCATGTCGTCGTCTTGTCGCTCGCGCCGCTGTGCGAGGTGCTCTCGCCCTTCGCGAGGGTCACGGCGATCACGGTCTCGGCCGTCGTGAGCGGCACATATTCGAGGTCGACGCTGCCCGTCGCGTTACAGCCCCTCGCGCAGTTGCCGTACTCGAAGCTGTCCGTGTAGTCACCGTTCGCGATCGTGATGTCCGGGAGCTGCGTGAGCACCGCTTGGGTGCGGCGATCGACGAGCGCGAGCTGGACGTTCGCGGTGATCGTGCCCTTCTCCTGCAAGTCGCGACGGCATAGCGTCAGCGTGGAGGTGATGCCGATCTCGGCATGACCCACCGTCTGAGCCGTCGCAGCGCCGAGCAGGCGCGCGCACTCCGCCTTCGTGAGCGCGGGAAAATTATCGAGGCTGCCCAGCGAGACGGGCGGCGGCACCGGTTTGGCGGGAGGCTTCGCTGCAGGATCCGGCGTGCCCCACACCTCGAGCTCGCTGACCGCAACCTCCTGCCAGTTCTTCCTGGTGCCAGGGACGGTCGCGTCGATGGCGATCTTGAAATCACCGCCAGCCGCATCGATCTTCAGTGTCTGCAGCTCGCGGCTATCGATGTCGAGCGGGAAGTCACCGAGCCGCGCCCCGTTGCGATAGACGGTGACATGCTTGATCCGATGGTTCTTGGTGAATAGGTCACCGAGCTTCTTGTCGATCGCGGTGAAGCCGGCCGTCATCTTGAAAATGGCGACACGTGCTGCGGCGGGGACGCGGATCGCGATCCACGGTGATTTGTCGAACGTCACCGAATTCCACGCAGTGGTCAGCTTTCCGTCGACGAGGTGCGCCGGCAGGATCCGTGCGTTATCGACCGTCGAAGACACGGCGATGGCGGTCGGGATCAGCTTCTCGTCCGCATGCGCGACGCCCCCGAACACGACCAACGCCGCAAGCGCGTATCTCACGACGGTCGTGGCATGCCCGGAGGATAAGCCCCGGCGCGCGGCGGGCTGCTCAAGGCTCCACCTTCGCCAGGCTCGGCCTGGACCTTGGCGTGGACGACCGCGGGAGGGCCCGCCTGCACGGCCGTGCCACCGACGCGGCGTCGAGTCAGATCATGTCCTTCAGTGCTTTGAGCGGGCGCACCTTGATCTTGGTGCTCGCCTTCCGCGCTGCGACGTTCATGGTCTCGCCGGGCTTGAACGGGTTGGGCACGTTCTTGCGCGCCGGGCGCGCGGGCACTGCCTTCTTCTCGATCTTCACGAGACCCGGCAGGGCGAACACCCCAGGTCCGCGCTTGCTCAGGTTCTTCTCGATCTGGGCCATGAGGGCGTCGAACACCTGGCTGACCTGCTTACGGGTCAGCTGTGTCTCCTCGGCAATTGCGGTGAAGATTTCAGTCTTGGTTGCCGGCTTTGATGCTTTCGCCATATGAGTCTCCTCGACGATACCCGAGAATGTGGTCGCCGTTGCGGGCCAGCGCACATTCGTGAAGCCAGGGATGACGAGCGCCACGATCAAACTCTCGATTCGGATCGAACGCGGCGACGAGGACGGCGGTAGGCGGAGCATCAGCACGGACGGTCAGTGCGCAACCATTCCGCAGCAATCGTCGTCGGAGAATGACTCCCCGGGGAACGTTTCGGAGCGCAAGGTCGCGTGATCGTTGATGCGTCCTTCATGGCATTCACGAGGTCAGGGTCGATCCCCCCCCAATCTCCACCACGTTAGACACCGATCGCAGGGGCTGCGGAACGGGCCGTTTGCGTGCTCGGGCCCGTTCGTCGTAGCGGGCGAGGAGCGCCGTAGTCGCCCGCGGGATCTCGTCGAGCGCGTCATCGCCGAGTTTGACGAGGCTTGCGCTTGGTACAAGGAGTCCTTCCGCGCCCCCGCTCTCCGCTGTCTCCACGCTCAGGCGACCTATTTCGTCCGCGCCCCCTACCGACGGGCTACTCTCGAGTCGTGAGCCTCGCGCGCGCAGCACTGACGGCCCTACTGCTCGCGATCCCGATCGCGTGCGTGATGTCCAACACGTGCCCGTGCGGCGAGGAGTTCGATCGCGATCCGCTGGACCCCGAGGCCGACTTCTTCGTAGGTACGAACCACGAAGTCACGGACCACTGCTTCTGTCGGTGCGGCGACGGACCGGAGGAGCGACTGCCGCCGAGCCAGACGTGCAGTGGCTACGAAGGTCCATGCGAAGGCTCCGACGGCGCGATCGAGTTGCTCACGTGTAACTGAGCGCGCGACCGGCACCGACGGAGTGCATGGGGCGCCGTGGGTGCGCTGCTGTGCGAGATGCGGCACGACCGGTTCCCATACAACGTTTCGCCGATTCGAGAGAAAGCGCCGCTCTTCACCGCCACGGTCCAAGACGCTACGACTGCGGCAGTGGCGAACGACTCCGACGCCGGACCGCTCACCCGCCGCCAGTGGCTCCAAGCGAACGCGGTGCTTGGCGCCGCCGTGGTCGTCGCTGGCTGTGCGTCGGGTCGCGGAGTCCAGCGACCTCAGCCGTCCGCATCGAGGAGATCGAATATGCCGTACGACGTCGTCATCGTGGGCGGTGGCCCCGCAGGACTCTCTGCTGCTCTCGCGCTCGGTCGCGCGCGGAGGAGCGTGTTGCTCTGCGACTCGGGACCCCGCCGCAACGAAGCTGCCGAGAGGATCCACAACTTCGTGACCCGCGACGGCGTCACCCCGACCGAGTTCAGGCGGATCGGCCGTCAACAACTCGAGGCCTACGCAGGCGTCGAAGCGCGCGACGAAAGAGTCGAGGAAGTACGTGGCGAGCGCGGCGCATTCGACGTTCGACTGGCAACCGGCAACGTGCAAGCCCGACGCATCCTTGTCTGTACGGGGATGCTCGACGAGATGATCGACATCGAGTGGTTCCGGCAGCTCTGGGGAAAGTCGATCTTTCAATGTCCATACTGTCATGGGTGGGAAGCGCAGAACCGAACCTTCGGATTGCTCGCGCTGGGCGTGGAGATGCTCGACTTCGCGCTGCTTCTTCGTGCGTGGACCAGCCGGGTGGTGGCGTTCACCGACGGCCGATACACCGTGCCGTCGGATGTCGCGCTTCGGCTCGGACGCGCCGGGGTTGGCATCGAGGAGGGCCGGATTGCCCGACTGGCGATCCGCGATGACCATCTCGACCACGTCGCGCTCGACGGTCGCCCCCGCGTGCCCGTTGATGTGTAAGCGCTGTGTGAACCCCACCTGGCGGCGATCGTCGCGACCAACGTAGGATCGGCGGTTCAGCGATCTGGCGACGCCGCGTCTGCCGCGGCGGGCGGTGGCAGCGGGACGGTGAAGTTGGAGAG
>JALZOI010000135.1 GCA_030857245.1 Myxococcota bacterium | reverse complement strand
GTCCTGCAGGTCCCGCCCAGGGGTCGGCGTTGCCGCCTGGTGGTCCCGCGTGCGGCTGCCCCGCGGGCGGCGGCGCGGCGCTCTGCTGCTGGCCGGCAGGCGGGTTTGGATAGATCGGGCCGCACGCGGCGGCGGCGACGACGAGCGGAACGATGCTGGAGGACAGGGCTCGCATGGCAACCTCGACCGGACGACCTCCCGAGCATGACACGCACGGGCGAGCGCGGCCGTAACCGGCGCCACGTCTTGCGCTTACCTGCGCGGCGCGCCAGATTGCGGGCGTGCGTCCCACCGTAGCCGAGCCCACGTCGACCGCGGTGACCGAAGGGATCCGCATCCGGGTCCAGTCGCAGTACCTGGCCGATCAGTCCTCCCCGCCCGATGATCGCTACGTGTTCGCGTACACGATCACGATCGCGAATGAAGGGATCCGCACCGCGCAGCTCCGCACGCGCCACTGGATCATCACGGATGGTCGCGGCACGGTCGAGGAGGTCCGGGGCGACGGGGTGGTCGGCGAGCAGCCGCGGCTCGCGCCCGGGCAGAGCTTCCAGTACACGTCGGGCTGCGTGCTCACGACCTCGGTCGGCACGATGCAGGGGACCTACCGGATGTGGCGCGATGACGGCACCTCCTTCGATGCGGTGATCGCTCCGTTCTCGCTGGCCTCGCCGGATGCGTCGCGGCTCGGCACCGACGAGACCAACTGACAACAGTCGGGAATCAGGAGCTTGGGCCCGCCAGGCGGGACCTGCGTGGATGTGGGCACGGGCGGCGCCGAACAATTTCTCAAAGCCTTCGCGTAGGCTAGGCGTCTAACGGGTGAACGTGCCGCCTCCGATGAACCACGCCGAGCGCGAAGCCGCCACGGCCTCCGCCCTGGTCGACGCCGCGAAGGCGGGCGATCAGCGCGCGTTCGAGGCGCTCGTGCGGCGCTACCGCAAGCGGATCTTCGCGCTCGCGCTCCACATCACGCGGTCCTCCAGCGAGGCCGACGACATCACGCAGGAGGTCTTCCTGAAGGCGTTCCGCGCGCTGCCCGAGTTCGAGGGCCGCAGCCAGTTCTTCACGTGGGTCTACCGGATGACCGTGAACCGCTCGCTCAACGCCCGGCGCGACCGAGCGCGGCGCGGCGAGGACACGCTCGACGATGCACGACTCGAGCTCGCCGTCGCGGTCGACGCGCGCAGCAATCCCGGCCGCGAGGCCGAGCTCCGCCAGACCTATGCACGCCTGCTCCGCGCCCTCGACGGCCTGCCGGTCGACATGCGCACCACCGTGATCCTCGTGTCGCTCCAGGGCATGTCGCACGGCGAGGTCGCGATCGTGCAGAACGTCAGCGACGGCACGATCGCCTGGCGGATGCACGAAGCCCGGCGCCGGCTGCACGAAGCGATGGCGCCGGAGAAGCTGCAGCGCAAGCGCGAGCTCTCCGCCGAGCTCGCGCGCGTGCTCGGCGAGCATGGCCTGCTCGTGCCGGTCCTCGCCAAGGGCCGCGCGTAGCGCACGGCCCGACGCAGCGCAGCTACTTGCCGCGCTCGAGGGCGCGCTGGAACGCCGGGCGCGCCTTGATCTTGGTGAGGAGCGCGGCCATCCGGGTCGTGGACCCGAGATCGCCGGCGCGCTCGACGGCGCTCTCGAGCGGCATGCTCATCTGGACGTCGGCCGCGGTGAGCTCATCGCCGGCGAACCAGGCGTGCGTCGCGAGGTGGTTCTCGAGGAACGCGAGGTGGCGCTTGAGGTTCGGATCGATGACGAGGCCCGAGATCGTGTCGGACAGCTTCTTCGCGACCGGCTTGGCGAAGAACGGCATCGGCGACGTCTTGATCTTCGCGAAGATCAGCTTGAGCAGCAGGTACGGCGCGAGCGAGCCCTCGGCGTAGTGCATGAAGTAGCGATAGTGATCGAACGCCGGCGTGCCGCGCGCCGGGATCAGCTTGCCGTTGCCATACGTCTCGACGAGGTACTCGAGGATCGCGCCCGACTCCGCGAGCTGCTTGTCGCCGTCGACGATCACCGGGGACTTGCCGAGCGGGTGGATGTCCTCCAGCGACTTGGGCGCGAGCATCGTCTTCGGATCGCGCTGGTACTTCACGATCTCGTAGGGGACGCCGAGCTCCTCGAGAAGCCAGAGTACGCGCTGCGAGCGCGAGGCATTCAGGTGATGGACGGTGATCACGGCGCGGCTGTAGCACACCGCGCAGAAAGGTTGTCGATCACTTGCTACCGACGCGAGCCTTCGCGAGGATGCCTCCCATGCGAGCGCTCATCGCGACCATCGTGTTCGCTGGCTGGGGGTGCGCGGCCCTCACGCCGGCGGCGAAACAAGATCAATTTCCCGTGATGGAGGTGAAGGCGGAGCGTCCGCCGCCCGGACCCGACCGCGTCGTGCTCACGCCCTCGAACATCGCGATCCGCGACAAGGTCCAGTTCGAGATCGGGAAGGCGGATCTCAAGGCGGTCTCGTTCTCGCTGCTCGACGAGGTCGTGATGGTGATGAAGGAGAACCCGCAGATCGAGGTGGTCAACGTCGAGGGTCACACCGACTCCACGGGCTCGGCCGAGCTCAACCGCACGCTCTCGCAGGCGCGCGCCGAGTCGGTCTTGAAGTATCTCGTCGGCAAGGGCATCAAGAAGGGCCGCCTCGAGGCCAAGGGGTTCGGCCCCGATACGCCGATCGCCGACAACGCGAGCGAGGAAGGCCGCGAGGCCAACCGGCGCGTCGAGTTCAACATCGCGAAGCAGGGCCCCAAGAAGACGGTGGTGAAAGATGAGTAAGCAGCTCCTCGGATTCGCAGCAGCCATCACGCTCGCGACCACGCTCGGCGCGTGCGCGACCGGTGCCGATCCCAAGATCCGCACCGACATCTCCGCGAAGCTCGCCGCGGCGCAGCCGCCGATCCAGACGTGCTACCAGCGCGTGCTGACCACGAACCGCAAGGTGCGCGGCATGGTCGTGATCCAGATGGCGGCCCACGCCGAGACCGGCCAGTTCATCGACATCTCGACGCGGCGCGACGAGCCGGCGGATCCGGTGCTGCGCTACTGCATCGTGCAGGAGCTCGCGAAGCTCAAGCTCGACAAGCCGCCCGGCAAGCGCATCGAGATCGAGAGCGTGCCGATCCGCTTCGAGTGGTCAAACCCGTGAAGCTGCCCACCCGCTCGCCGACGCACGAGGACATCGAGATGCGCCGCCTGGCGTCGATGGGCCTCGAGCTCGAGGAGATCGCCGAGGGCGAGCAGGTCGGGCTCGCGGCGATGATCGAGCTCGCCGAGGATCGCGGGCGTCCGGTCAGCCACTACCTGGCGGCGATCCCGCTCGCGACCGAGCTGCGGGTCGATGCCGGGGCCGCGCCGATCACGGTGAAGGTCTGCGCCGGAACGTGCCAGCGCTACGGCGCGCTCGACCTGCTCGATCACCTGACCGAGCGCTGGACGAAGACCAAGGCGTTCACGATCGTGCCGGTGTCGTGCCTCGATCGGTGCGACCAGGCCGCCGCGTGCGAGCTCCACGGCCCCCATGGCCAGCTCGTGCTGGCGCCCGCGACGGAGGCGAGCCTCGACGAGGCGCTCGCCGGCCTCGCGAGCTGACGTCGCCAGCTGGCGGAAGCCGGCGTTCGAGGGCGTGGGCTTTTCTCGCCCGTCGCAGGGTGTCGCAGCGGGCCGCGGGCTGGCTCCGCTTCGGGGGGCGCGCTAGCCTCGGGCAACTTCCGTGCTCCGCCTCGAAAAGGTGAACAAGTACTACCGGGTCGGCACGCATAGCTTGCACGTGCTGCGCGACGTCGACTTCGAGGTCGCCGACGGCGAGTTCGTCGCGATCATGGGCGCCTCGGGCTCGGGCAAGTCGACGCTGCTCAACATCCTCGGGATCCTCGATGACTACGATGCCGGGGAGTACTGGCTCGGGGACACGCTGATCCGCTCGCTCAGCGAGTCGAAGTCGGCGAACTACCGCAACCGCTTCATCGGCTTCGTCTTCCAGTCGTTCAACCTGCTGCCGTTCAAGACGGCGCTCGAGAACGTCGCCCTGCCCCTCTACTACCAGGGCGTCAGCCGCCGGAAGCGCAACCAGATCGCGGCGCAGTACCTCGAGCGCGTCGGGCTGCGTGACTGGTCCGAGCACCTGCCGTCGGAGATGTCGGGTGGGCAGAAGCAGCGCGTCGCCATCGCGCGCGCGCTGATCGGCAAGCCGCGGCTGATCCTCGCCGACGAGCCGACCGGCGCGCTCGACAGCGAGACCAGCAAGCAGATCATGGATCTGCTCTCGGAGATCCATCGCAGCGGCATCACCGTGCTCGTCGTGACCCACGATCCCGAGGTCGCGAGCCGGACCCAGCGGACGATCCGGCTGCGCGACGGGAAGGTGGTCAGCCCTCACGAGACCGGCCACTCCAACCCGGGCATGGCGGTGGTCACCTCGTGATCGCGCTCGTCCTCAAGACGCTCGCGCTGGTCGGCGGCATCGCGCTCGTGGTCGGGCTCCTCGTGGCCGTCGTCGTGCTCGCGATCGCGCTCGTGCGGATGGTCGGCGTCGGGATCATGCAGTGGCGCGACGCGGTGTCGCTCGATCGCTGGCAGGAGGTCCTGAGCACGATCAGCCGCAACAAGCTGCGGACGTTCCTGACGACGGTCAGCGTGGCGTGGGGCATCTTCGTGCTGGTCACCCTGCTCGGCATGGGGCGAGGCCTCGAGGGTGGCATGCGCAAGACGTTCGCGCGCAACGCGACGAACACGATCTGGATCAGCGCGAACAAGACGAGCATGCCGCACGCCGGCTACGACGTCGGCCGCAAGCTCATGTTCGAGAACGCGGACTACGAGCGGGCGCGCAAGGTCGAGGGTGTCGAGTACATCTCCGGCCAGCACTGGATCGGTGGCCGGCGGTGGGGCGGCGCCGCGGTCCGCTTCGGCGCGAAGTCGAACAGCTTCGAGCTCGAGGCGGTGCACCCGCAAGCGATCCGCATGCAGCTCCACGACATCACCGAGGGCCGCTTCATCAGCGAGGCCGACATCATCGAGCGCCGCAAGGCCGCGGTGATCGGCCAGACCGTCTCGAGCTTCCTGTTCGAAGGTGCGCCGGCGATCGGGCAGTGGATCACGGTCGGCAGCGTCGCGTTCCAGGTCGTCGGCGTGTTCACGGACCCGGGCGGCCCGGAGGAGGAGCGCCGGATCTATCTCCCCGTCTCGACCGCGCAGCTCGCCTACAACGGCGGCGACAAGCTCGGCCAGCTCCAGCTGACGGTCGGCGATGCCGGCGTCGAGGAGAGTCAGGAGATCGTCGACCGGGTCGTCGGGCAGCTCGCGGATCGCTATGACTTCGCGCCCGAGGACCGGCAGGCCGTCCGCGTCTTCAACATGGTCGAGGGCGCCGCGAAGTTCCGCGCGATGTTCTTCATGATCTCGGTGTTCGTCGCCGTCATCGGCCTCGGCACGCTCGCCGCCGGCGTCGTCGGCGTCTCGAACATCATGATGATCGCGGTCAAGGAGCGGACGAAGGAGATCGGCGTCCGCAAGGCGCTCGGGGCGACGCCGCGCTCGATCGTCTTCATGATCATCCAGGAGGCGGTGTTCCTCACCGGCATCGCGGGCCTGCTCGGCCTCTCGGGGGGCGTCGCCGCGCTCGAGCTGATGACGTGGATGGACATCAAGGCCATCCACAACCCCAGCATCGACATCAGCACCGGCATCGGCGCCACGGTGTTCCTCGTGATCGCGGGCGCGCTCGCCGGCTACTTCCCCGCGCGCGCGGCGGCGAAGGTCAACCCGATCAGCGCGCTCCGGGACCAGTAGTGCTGGACATCGACAAGTGGAAGGAGATCTGGGCGACGCTCCGCTCGAACCGGCTGCGCACGTTCCTCACGGCCTTCGGCGTGTTCTGGGGCATCCTGATGCTCATCATGATGCTGGGGTTCGGCTCGTCGATGCAGGCGGGCACCCAGCGGCAGATGAAGGGGATGGCCACGAACCTCCTGTTCGTGTGGGGCCAGCAGACGACGGAGTCCTTCGATGGTCTGCCGCCGGGCCGCGGCATCCGGTTCAAGACCAGCGACATCGACCAGCTGCGCCTGCTGCCCGGCGTCGAGCACCTCGCGCCGCGGCTCCAGCTCGGCGGCTGGCAGAACGCCTTCACGGTCGGCTACGGCAGCAAGACCGGCACGTTCACGGTGATGGGTGACTTCCCGACGATCGCCAAGATCGTCTCGTTCCACTTCGAGGCCGGTCGGTTCATCAACGAGCGCGACATCGCGGAGCGGCGCAAGATCGCGGTGATCGGGACCGGGGTCCGCGATCAGCTGTTCGCGCCCGGCGAGGACGCCGTCGGCAAGTACATCAAGATCAGCGGTGTGTACTTCCAGGTCGTCGGCGTCACCAAGTCGATGCGCTCGGGGCGCGAGGGCGAGCGCGAGACCAACACGGTGACCGTGCCGTTCGCGACGATGAAGACCGCGTTCAACATGGGCGATCGGGTCGGCTTCTTCGCGATGACCGCGAAGCCCGGCACCGACGGCCCCGAGCTCGAGCGCCAGGTCCGCGATGCGCTCGCTCGCCAGCACCGGATCTCGCCGACCGACAAGCTCGCGATCGGCTCGTTCAACATGTTCGTGTTCTTCGAGGAGATCTCGACGATCTTCATCGTGCTCGCGTTCGTGAGCTGGTTCGTCGGCGGCGCGACCCTGCTCGCGGGCGTGGTGGGCGTGTCGAACATCATGTTGATCACCGTCAAGGAGCGGACGAAGGAGATCGGGGTCCGCAAGGCACTCGGCGCCACGCCGCTCTCGATCATCTCGATGGTCATGAAGGAGGCGGTGGTCCTGACCACGATCGCGGGCCTCGTCGGGGTGTCCGCCGGGGTCGGGCTGCTCGCCGCGGCCGACGCCGCGCTCCAGACCGCGACCGAGCTACCGTTCGGTCCGCCGAGCGTCGGGCTGTCGACCGTGCTGATCGCGGTCGGCGTCCTGGTTGCCGCCGGCATGCTCGCCGGCATCATGCCCGCTTCTCATGCCGCCTCGATCAAGCCGATCGAGGCGCTGCGCGCCGAGTGACTCCAAGGTCCCCATGAAACGCATCCTCAGCTACCTGCTCGCCGTCGTCTTCGTCCTCATCGTGTTCGGCGCCTTCTTCTACCTCTACAAGAAGTCCCAGGCAAAGCCGACCGTCTACCAGACCGAGACCGCCGAGGTCACCGACATCGTGAAGAAGACCGTGGCGACGGGCGCGATCGTGCCGCGCGAGGAGGTCGAGGTGAAGCCGAAGGTCACCGGCGTGCTGTCGGAGCTCTACGTCGAGCCCGGCAGGCTGGTGAAGCAAGGCGAGCCGCTCGGCAAGATCTCGATCATCGCCGACGCCATGCAGGTCAACCAGGCCGAGTCCGCCGTGCGCACCGCGCAGATCGCGTTCGCGAACGCCAAGCGCGAGCTCGATCGCAACGAGGCGCTGTTCAAGCAGGGCATCGTCGCGGACGCCGAGCTCCAGCGGTTCCGCACCGAGTTCGCGCTCCGCCAGCAGGAGCTCGCGGTCGCGGGCTCGAGCCTGCAGCTCGTCAAGGAAGGCGCGACGCGCGGCCAGGGCAAGGCGTCGACGCTGATCGTCACCGCGACGGTCGCGGGCACCGTGATCGACGTGCCGGTCAAGGTCGGGTTCTCGGTGATCCAGGCGAACAACTTCAATGCGGGCACCACCGTCGCGGTGATCGCGAACATGGATGACATCATCTTCCTGGGGCGCGTCGACGAGGCCGAGGTCGCGAAGATCAAGAAGGACATGAAGCTCGCGATCAAGGTCGGCGCGATCGAGAAGGACCTGCTCGAGGGGCGGCTCGAGTACATCGCGCCGAAGGGCAAGGAGGTCGACGGCGCGATCCAGTTCGAGATCAAGGCGAAGGTCGTCGCCAAGCCAGGCGTCGAGATCCGCGCGAACTACAGCGCGAACGCCGACATCGTCCTCGACGAGAAGCAGCAGGTGCTGGCGATCCGCGAGGCGCTCGTGCAGTACAAGGACGAGCAGCCGTTCGTCGAGGTCGAGGTGGCGCCGCAGACGTTCGAGCGGCGCGACGTCAAGCTCGGCCTCTCCGACGGCATCAAGGTCGAGGTGATCTCCGGCGTGACGAAGGCCGACAAGATCAAGATCCCCGACCACGCCGGCCCCGCGGGTCCGCCAGGCGGGCCGGGCGGCAAGCGGCCGCCGCCGAAAAAGTAGGAGTGGCGGCACGCGCCGCCGCTGCGAGGCCGAGGCCCGAGATCGGCGCGCCGCGCACGGCGAGCGTGCTAGCGTGGGCCCAGGATGTCCGTCAGGCTCGGTGCCATCGACGCCGGATCGAACGCGATCCGGGTCGTCATCGCGGAGCTCGGTGGGACCGACCTGGTCCGCATCGAGGCCGAGCGGGTGCCCGTCCGCCTCGGGCATGGCGCGTTCACGCGCGGCGAGCTCGACGCGGGCACGATCGATCAGGCGGTCGCCGCGTTCGTGCACTTCCGCGAGCGCTTCGACTTCCACAACGTCACGATCTATCGCGCGGTCGCGACCAGCGCGGTGCGCGGCGCGTCGAACCGCGACGTCCTCCTCCACCGCCTCTATCACGAGGCCGGCATCGAGCTCGAGGTCATCGAAGGCGAGGAGGAGGCGCGCCTCGTCCGCAAGGCGGTGCTCGGCGGCCTCGGCGGCCTCGGCGGCCTCGGCGGCGGCGGCGCGGCGGCGCTCGGGGTCACGCCGCGCGTGATCCTCGACCTCGGCGGCGGCAGCCTCGAGGTCAACCTGCGCACCACGAAGGGTGCGAGCGCGGGCTGGAGCGGCTACTCGCTGCCGGTCGGCACGGTGCGGCTGATGGAGACGTTCGGCCTCGACGGCGCGATCAGCGATGCCGAGGCTGGCATGGTGCGGCGCTACACCGCCACGCTGATGCACACGATCACGCGCGGCGTGGCCGGCAACGACATCGCCGCCGCCACCGGCGGCAACGCCGAGGCGCTCGCGAAGATCGTCGGCGAGCCCGGCGCGAACGGCTTCGACGTGACGGCGCTCGAGAAGGAGCTGCCCGCGATCGTCGGCGCCACGATCGAAGAGCGCATGGCCCGCTACGGCGTGAAGCGTGACCGCGCGGAGGTCATGGGGGTGGCTGCGCTGGTGTTCGCGACGGCGGCGCGTCAGCTCGGGATCTCGAAGCTCGTGTGCCCCGGCGTCGGCGTCCGCGAGGCGGTGCTGCTCGAGCTGGCCGAGACCGCGCGCGAGGAGCTACAGCGCGCCGAGGGTGCGCACGACAAGGCGCTGCTCACCGCCGCGCGCGCGTTCGCCAACCGCGTCGATCACGACACCACCCACGGCGAGCACGTGCGGCTGCTCGCCCGCGCGCTGTTCCACCAGCTCCGCGATGTCCACGGGCTGCCCGACGACAAAGGCGTGCTGCTCGAGGTCGCCGCCCTGCTCCACGACGTCGGAGAGGTCGTGAACCCGCGCGGCCACCACAAGCACAGCGAGTACATGATCCGCTGGGCGCGGCTGCCGGGCCTCGACGACACCTCGCGCGAGCTCGTCGCGCTGATGGCGCGGACCAACCGCAAGGACGCCGCGCGCGCGCGCCAGCTGATCGGCGACTCGACGCTGCCGAAGGAGCTGCGCGGTCAGCTCCGCAAGCTCTCCGGGATCCTGCGGATCGCCGACGGGCTCGACACCGAGCATCGCTCGCGCGTCGAGCAGGTCGTGGCGACGCGAATGGGCGACGCGATCATGCTCGATCTCGTCGTCCGCGATGGGCCCTCGCGCGATGACGCCAAGCTGCTGCGCAAAGCGGACCTCCTCAAGGACGAGCTCGGGCTCGACATCCGGCTGACGGTCGCGCGGCCGGTCGTCACCGAGGTAGCAGCGGCGGCGAGCGGCAATCTGCAGATCGTCCGGGCCAAGGCGCACTGACAGCGCAACACGGGCGGCGGCGGCACCGGCTTCGCCGCCATGTTCGACGCGACCCGGCGACGACGCCCTCGACGGCGGGGGTGGGGTCCCGCCCGCGCGATCCTCCGCAGGCGACCGGCGGGTTCATGTTATGCCCGCCGCATGCGACGCCTGCTGCTCCTCGTCTCCGTCGTGGTGGTTGCGTGCGGCGGTGATGATGGCCCCGAGGGTCCCGGCCCGCAGGGCGATGCCACGGCCCGCGTCACGCACTACGATTACCGGTTCGACATCGCGACCCGCGCCGCGCGCGCGAAGGTCACGGCCGTGCTCGACACGCCGGGCAACTGCATCGTGCTCGCGCTGCGCCCCGCGATCGGCGCCGCCCAGTTCGTGATCGACGGCGCACCGGCCGCGGCCGGCACCTCGTTCATCGAGGGCAGCGCGCACCTGTGCAGCGAGCGCGGCCACGAGGCCGGCGACGAGATGGTCATCGAGGCCGAGCTCGTCGTGCCGCTCGAGACGCTGGCGACCAGCCAGGTCGGCTACTCCGTCACCACCGACGCGCAGCAGAACCCGTTCCACTACCTCGTGAGCTGGGTCGGTGGGTGCAGCCGGTTCGGCCCGTGCGACGACCGGCCCGATCAGTTCGCGCGCTACACGTTCACGGTCACGCACCCCGACACGCTCGACGCGCGGTGCTCCGGCCGGATCACCGAGGTCAGCCCGACCGAGACGCGCTGCGAGTTCGAGCACGACGGCGGTCCGACGTACTCCACGTTCGGCATCGCGGCCTATCCCGCGTGGACCCAGACCTCGAAGGGCATGTGGGGCTCGGCGCGCGTCACGCTCTACGATCGCGCGCAGACCACGATCGACGCCGCGATCGATCCCGGTTATCACGCCGGCTTCGTCAGCTTCATGGAGTCGACGTTCGGCCCGTATCCCTACGGCGACGAGCTCCGCATCCTGACCGCGCCGACGTACTGGAGCGGCTTCGAGCACCCGGGCAACATCGTCCTCGACGATCTGCTCGCGCGCTCGGCTTCCTCGTACCTCCATCCGGTCGCGCACGTGCTCGATCACGAGATCGCGCACCAGTGGGCGGGCGACGAGACGACGATCGCGACGACCTATGACTTCGTGTGGAAGGAGGCGATGGCCGAGTACCTCACGTACGTCTACGAGGACATGGCGGACGTCCCGGCCGCGACCGCGACGGTCAACGCATGGAAGTCGTTCGCCGTCGGAGCGCGCTACTTCCCGGTGCCGGGCGAGCAGCCCGCGCTGTTCGACTACTACGGCGACGTCTACGGCCCGGGCCCGATGATCTTCTTCCGCCAGCTCGAGGTGCTGACCTCGCGCCCGCAGGTGATCGCCGCACTCCAGAGCGTGCTCGGTCGGCCGCGGGCGCTCTCGGTGGCCGAGTTGCTCGCCGCGCTCGAGACCCACACCGGCCTCGATCTCGACACCTACGCGGCGGCGTGGATCCACGGCACCGGCGCGCCGGAGTGGCCGCGCGCGCGCCTGACGTTCACGCCGGGTGCGGGCACGAGCACGCTCCGCGCGACGCTCACCGCGGGCGTCGCGCGGCGCTGCAAGTTCAGCGTCGCGCTCGCCGGCGCCGCGAGCACCGAGCGGGTGCTCGTGCCGATCGACACCTTCCGCGGCGGCCCCGATCAGATGATCACGATCCCGACACCCGAGTTCGCGGTGACCTCGATCGAGCTCGACCCGCTGCGCGAGTGCATCGTCCTGCCGGCGCTCGCGTCGGGCCCGCCCCAGGCCGCTCCGGTGCGTCGCCATCCGTGGTTGTCGGCGCGCGCGGGGCAACCTGCCCCAGCGCCCTGACACCCACACGCCCGCGGGGTGCTTTTGGGGTCCCAAACCGCCATCGCACGGGCCGTTTTTGGTATCTGTATCGGGCTTTAGGAAAAGGGAGCCCGACTCATGCGTATCGATTTTCGACTGCTTCTCGCGAGTGTCATTTGTGTGGTGATGGCCGGCTGCCCCGGTGGCAAGGGCCCTGGCGGAATGGGCGTTCCGGGCGGCGGCAGCCTCCCCGGTGGCGACAAAATCCCGGGTGGGCTCGGCGGCTCGTCGGGCATGGTCGATCCCAACTCGTGTGGCAACTACGCCGGCTCGGAAGCCGGTGTGCGCTTCAAGAACTTCTTGCAGGCCCTCGTCGACATGCAGAAGTCGACCGAGGAGACCGTCAAGATCGTCAAGCAGAGCTGCGTCACCATCGGCACCGAGATCGGCATGATCCCGGCGGACCTCGAGGGTGAGACCAAGGAGGTCTGCGCGAAGGTCTACGGCGAAGTCGACAAGAACATGAAGGTCGCCTTCAAGGGCAAGGCCGCGCTCAAGGTCAAGTACAAGCCGGCCGTGTGCCGCGTCAACGTCGAGGCCGCCGCGAAGGCCGCCGCCCAGTGCGAGGGCAAGGCCACCGCCGACGTCAAGGCGACCTGCAAGGGCACCTGCAGCGGCAAGTGCAACGGCACGTGCGCGGGCAAGGCCGGCACCGGTGGCAACGCCGGCGAGTGCGCGGGCCAGTGCAATGGCACCTGCGAGGGCAAGTGCGACGGTCACGCGGAAGTCCAGGCGTCGGGTCAGTGCAAGGCCGACGCGTCGGTCAAGGCGTCGATCGACGTCGAGTGCACCGAGCCCGAGCTCGAGATCAGCGCGGACGCGAAGCTCGTCGTCGACAAGTCGAAGGCCGAGATGACGATCAAGGGCCTCAAGGCCGGTCTGCCGAAGATCCTGTCGGTGCGTGCTCGCCTCGAGCCGATGAAGTACGCGGCGCAGAACCTCGCCAGCGCAGCGGCCGAGCTCAAGGACATGGGTCCCAAGTTCATCAACTCGTTCAAGGACCAGGCGATGTGCATCAGCGGTCAGGTCGCCGCGGGCTTCAAGGCCGCCACGTCGATCCAGGCGAACGTGTCCGTCTCGGTCGAGGTCTCGGCCTCGGCGAGCGGTTCGATCGGCGGGTAACCCGAAACCAGCACGGACCCGCGGGGTCCGTCACGAGCAAGCCAGGCACCGTGCCTGGCTTTTTCGTTGGTGGCGACGGGACTAGCGCCTCGCTTCCCTTTGGTGTAGCTAGCCTCACATGAAGACGCTCACGGAGTTCTCGACGCTCACCCTGCGCAAGGCCGCAGAGGCACGCGCGGCAGCTGGCGGCTCGCGCCCCGCGCCCGCGCCCGACCATGGCGATGACGCCGCGGTGGAGAGCGCGTCCGCGGACTCCGATGCAGCGGCCGCAGCAGGCGCGGCCGAGGCAGATGGCGGTGGCG
>JALZOI010000134.1 GCA_030857245.1 Myxococcota bacterium | reverse complement strand
GTCACTCTGGGCGGCCGACCGAGGCATGGATCTGTGATGCCGGATCTTCGTGACCGCGTCGTGCGGTGCGGTGTCGCAGCCGGTCAGTCGTCTGGCGCCGTCGGCCACTGGCAGCCGGCTCCCCGCGAGCGACAACGACGCCATGACGCTTCCCACCTACGAGCAGCACCCCGACTGGCGCCGCTACCAGCCGTTCTTCCCGGTCGGGATGCAGTGCACCCCGGCCTCGACCCCACGCGAGGAGTACTGGCGCTGGCGCGGCCTCGACGTCCACCTCGACCGGGTCGCCGCACCGGGCTCGCCGGTCAAGGTCATCGTGCTGCACGGCGCCGGCGCCTACGGCCGGGTGATGGCGCCGGCGGCCGTGCTCGCGCAGCGCTACGGCTACGAGACCGTGGCGCCCGACCTGCCGGGCTACGGCCTGACCCAGGTGCCGTGGAAGCAGATGACCTACGGCCTGTGGATCGACTGCGTCTGCGATCTGATCGACGCCGAGCTCGCGCGCGATGAGCGCCCGGTCGTGCTGTTCGGCGTCAGCCTCGGCGGGCTGCTCGCGTACCAGGCGGCGGCGCGCTCGCGGCGCGTGATCGGGCTCGTCGCGACGACGCTCGCCGATCCGCGCGAGACCGCGGTGCGCAAGGGCTTCGCGAAGCACGCGCTGCTCGGCACCGCCGGGTTGTGGCTGCTCGAGAAGCTCGCGCCGCTCACCGACGGCCTCCCGCTGCCGATGGCGTACATGTCGAAGATGGACCGGATCTCGAACCGGCCCGAGCTGTCCGCGCTCGTCAAGCGGGACCGCCTCGGCGGCGGCAGCTGGGTGCCGGCGCGCTTCCTGCGCACGCTGATGACGACGGCGCCCGCGATCGAGCCCGAGAACTTCGACCTCTGCCCGGTCCTGCTCGCGCATCCCGGCGTCGATCGGATGACCGACATCGCGCTGTCGCGGCGGTTCTTCGAGCGCCTCGCCGCGCCGAAGCGGATGATCGTCCTCGACGGCGCCAGCCACATGCCGACCGAGCATCCCGGCGTCGATCAGCTCGAGGCCGCCGTCGTCCAGTTCATGCGGGAGCTCCCGGTCGGCGCTCAGAGCAGCAGGGTCACGACCGCGGCGAGCTCGAGCGCGGACGTCGCGACGAGCAGGAACACCGCGAAGAACGTCAGCCTCTCGTAGGCGGCGGGATCGCGATGATCCGCGATCCGGCTGATCCGCCAGACCGCGACGGGCAGCGGGACCGCGGCCGCGAGCCCGACCAGCGCCGGCAGCCCGAGCACGATCGCCAGCGGCAGCCAGGCATACGCGAGCAGCGTGAGGGCGACGTAGAGCTGGGCGCCGCGGGTGGCTCCGAGGCGCACGACGAGCGTGCGCTTGCCGGTCGCGGCGTCACCGGCCGCGTCGGGGAACTCGATCGCGATCAGCATCGCGATCTGGAGGAGTGCGAGCGGGACGATCGCGAGCACCAGCATCGGCAGGCCGTCGAGCGCGGGTGCCTGCAGCGCGAAGCCGAGCCACGGCACGAGGCCGGTGACGACGATCGCGGTGTCGAGCTCGCCGAGGCCGGTCGCGCACAGCCGGAGCGGTGGCGCGGAGTACTCCCACGCGAGCACCAGCATCGCGGCGAGCGTCGGCAGTAGCCAGGTGCCCGCGACCCGCGCGATCCCGATGCTCGCGAAGATGCCGAGCCCGGCGAGCACGAGCGCGGCGATCAGCGCGACCCGCCGCGGCAGCGTACCGGCGGCGAGCACGCGACTGCCGCCCGACCACCGGGTCGGCGTCAGGTTGGCGACGTCGGCGTCGTAGTCGAAGTAGTCATTCGCGTAGTGCGTCATCAGCTGGAACGCGGTGACCGCGGCCTGGCCAAGGACGTAGCGCTGCCAGTCGACGACCGCGCCATGCCACGCCGCGATCGCGACGCCGAGCGCGTACAGCAGGAACCCGCCGCCGAGGAACAGGGGCCGGCCGAGCTTGAGGAATGCGACGACGGAGCGCACCGCCCCGAGTCTAGACGAAGCAGTGCGGCGAAGCTTACGAGCAGTCCCCGTCGTCGCACTCGAGGTTGCAGGTCGCGCCGGGCTCGCACTGTTGCTCGCAGCGCCCGCCGTCGCACTCGACGTTGCAGGTCGCGCCCGCATCGCAGAACGCCTGGCAGCTCCCGCCGTCGCACTCGAGGTTGCACGTCGCGCCGGCCTCGCACGTCGTCGAGCAGTTGCCGCCGTCGCACTCGAGGTTGCACGTGCTGCCGGCCTGGCACACCAGCGCGCAGTTGCCTTGCGGGCACTCCACGTTGCACGTGCCGCCGGGCGGGCAGACCTGCGCGCCCGCGGGCAGCGCCCCCGCGGGACCGGCGTGGTAGCCGCCCGGTGCGCCGGGCGCATGGGCCGGCGGTGGATGCGAGTGGACGCAGGCGACGACGGCGACGAGCAGCCCAGCGAGCTTCAACATGGTTCCTCCAGGGACGACAGGCAGGAGCCGCGGGTCGGCGGTGCGGTGGACACCCCAGGGTCGAAAATTGTCCCGCGCCGCGGGACGCGAGCTTGCGAGACGCGACGACCCGGCGGCGGCGCGAGGTGCCGTGACGTGGCGGCGACTCCGCGTATGCTGGTCGCGCGATGACGACGAAGAAGGACCCGTTCGCTGCGCTCGAGAAGCTGCGCGACTCGTTGCCGCGCGGCCCCGAGGTGCCGGTCGCGGCGCCCGCCCCGCCGCCGCCGGTGAAGGGGCCGGCGCGCGCGGTGGTCCGCATGGAGCGCAAGGGTCGCCGCGGGAAGGAGGTCACCGTCGTCGACAAGCTCGGCTTGCCGGCGAAGGAGCTCGAGCAGTGGTGCAAGGATCTCAAGCACGCGCTCGGCTGCGGCGGCGTGGTCGAGGACCAGCTGATCGTGCTGCAGGGCGATCTGCGGCCGCGGCTCGCCGCGGTGCTGACCACCAAGGGCGTCGCGAAGGTCACGATCGCCTGACCTGGCGGGGCCGCCGGGAGTCCGCGTCGGGCCTGAGCTTTTTGTTTGCAGTCTCGCGCCCCATGGCGGCTCCGCCTGCCAGCGGTGGGACCCCGGGACCCGTGCGCTGGCGGATCGAGTTGCGCGCGGGTGCTTCGCGACGCGGTGCGTCGGGGGCGGACGGCGCTAACTAACTGTTCTTGCTGAGCTGCCGACCGCGATCGCCTGCCGTCCGCGCTCCCGGACATTGGCGCCGCCCTTGCGTGGAGGAGAGGCAGCCATGCGGAACCTCCTCACCTGCTGTACCGGCGTCCTGCTCCTGTCCACCGCCTGTACGGACGCCCCGGGCCTGCTGGCCGAGCCGCCGGTGCTCAAGGTGACCTCCCCGCAGCGCAGCCTGGTCCAGAGCGGGACCGCCGCGATCCTCGTGACCGGCACCGTCACGCCGAACACCGAAGGCGACGCGATCGAGAAGGTCCTCGTCAACAACGTCCAGGCGACGGTCGATGCGGCCGGCAACTTCCGCGCGATGATCGACATCAAGCCGGGCGCCACGCTGATCCACACCGTCGCGCAGGACGCCGATGGCGGCATCGCGCGCGACACCCGCGCCGTCCACGCCGGCGACCTCCGCCCGAACGGCACGACGATCGAGAGCGCGGTGGCCGTGGCGCTGTCGAAGGAAGCGTTCGCGAAGATCGCGTCCGCGGCCGGCCCGATGATCGAGGGCCTCGATGTCGGACCGATGCTCGCGCCGATGAACCCGATGATCCACAAGGGCGACGAGGACGGCGAGGACTGCCTGTTCGGTCGCGTCTACATCGACGACGTCAACTTCAGCAAGGTCCAGATCTCGCTGACCCCGAAGGTCGGCGGCCTGACGTTCCGCGCGCAGATCGACGGCCTCGACGTTCCGGGCCGCGCTCGCTACGCCGTGTCGTGCGTCAACGGCAGCAACAACGTCCGCATCAAGGCGACGCGCGTCGTCGTCGGCGGCACGCTGACCGTCGCGCCCGACGGCATGGCGGGCTTCAAGACGGACCTGCTGTCCCCGACGGTCCAGATCACCGGCCTCGACATCCAGGCGTCGGGCGTCCCCGGCACCATCATCGACCTGCTCCGCATCGACCAGGGCATCCAGTACGTGATCGGCAAGTTCGCCCCGATGGCGATGAAGCCGATGATGAACCAGGCGCTCGGTGCGCTCGGCGGACCGCAGACGCTCGAACTGCTCGGCAGGAAGCTCGACGTCCAGGTCGCCCCGGCCGACGTCTCGTTCGACGCCAAGGGCGGCCTCGTCATCATGGACATGAAGATGATGATCCAGGGCACCGAGGCCGCGAAGGGCTTCATCTACACCGAGAACGGCCTCCCGCAGCTCGACCCGGGCCAGGGCTTCCAGCTCGGCCTCGCCGACGACCTGATGAACCAGATGCTCGGCCAGGCCGGCACGATCGGGCTGTTCAACCTCGAGGTCCCCGCCGAGGGCGGCACGTTCGACAACTCGCACATCGCGATGACGCTGCCCCCGATGATCAGCGCCGACCCGCTCGACGGCACGATGAAGGTCATCCTCGGCGACATGATCTCGACGTTCACCTCGCACGGCACGCCCGTCGGCAAGGCCGCGATCAACGCCAGCATCGCGCTCAAGATCGAGTCCGCCAACAACGGCTACGGCATCGCGGTCGTGCTCGGCACCCCGGAGATCCACGTCAACACCCTCGATGATCTCGAGAACGCCACCCGCCTCGAGGACGCCGACCTGGCGCGCTCGGTCGAGGTCTGCCTCGCGGCGCAGATCTCGTCGATCTCGAAGCTGCTGACCGGGATCCCGCTCCCCGCGGTGGCCGGCCTCCAGATGCGCAACCTCTCGGTCGGCTCGGACGACGGCTACGTCATGGTGAAGGGCGCGCTCGAGTGAGAAGCTAGCGCGGCAATGAAGAAGGCCGCGGCGGGGCGCAGCAAGGCGGCGAAGCCGAAACCGAAACCGAAACCGAAACCGAATCCGAAACCGAATCCGAAACCGGCTCCGAAACCGAAACCGGCTCCGAATCCGAAACCGGCTCCGAAACCGAAACCGGCTCCGAAACCGAATCCGGCTCCGGCCGCCGCGACCACCGACGCCGCCCCGGATGCGCCGCTTGTTGGCACCCGCGTGCTCGGCCAGATCACGACACCGTCCGGAAGCCTCGCGATCTTCGACATCGGCCTGCTCGGCATCCTGCCGCGCGACGCGCTCGAGCCCGCGATCGTCCGGTGCCCGGTGCCGACGGATCGCCCGCTCACGATCATCGGCCGGGCGGTCGGCAGGGGTCGACTCGCGGATCGCTGGGATCACGTCGCGGTCGTGCTCGGGCCCGGCGCGGTCGCGCGCTCGAAGAAGCTCGGCGAGGCGGGCGTCAACTTCGCGCAGCTGGTCTGCATGGACCATGCGGCGCTCGACCACTGGCAGCACGAGGACAGCCTCGATGGCCGCGCGGACATCGTGTTCGCGGGCCGCGACGAGGCCGTGCTCGCCCGCGTGCTGAACGCACCGCGGACCCGCGAGGGCTACGGATGGACCGACCTGCCGGTCGACGAGGCCGACGCGAAGGCCGATCAGATCGCGCGCAAGCAGGCGGAGAACCGCTGGCTGATCACGAGCGAGCTGCGACCGCACACCCACCACCATCACGCGCTCGTGGCGGCGCGCCAGAGCCCGCACGGCGCCGGCGTGATCGAGGTCGGCGGCACGCAGCTGCTGCTGCTGCTCACGACGTGGGGCGACGGCGTGTTCCCGATCTACCTCGACGTCGATGCCGCCGATCGCCCCGTCCAGATCCGCATCCAGCTCGCCACCGACGTCGTGCTGGCGATGGCGGCGCGCTGACCACCGTCCCGTCGCTAGCGCTTCAAGATCAGGAACTCGACGCGGCGGTTGCGCTCCCAGGCCGCCACGGTCGAGCGCTGGTCGAGCGGCTGGGTCTCGCCGTAGCCCTGCGACGTGAGGCGCCGCGCCGCGACGCCCTTGGAGATCAGGTACTGCTCGACGGCAGCGGCCCGCCGGATCGAGAGATCGAGGTTGTAGGCGTCGTTGCCGCGCTCGTCGGTGTGGCCGGCGATCTCGATCAGCGAGAGCTCCGGGTTGCCCTGCAACGAGGCCACGACCGCGTCGAGGATCTTGAAGGACGCACGCTTGATGACGGCCTGGTTGTACTCGAACATGATCGGCTCGAGCGTCACGATCTCGGTCTCCCCGAGCCGGGCGCCGTGGCGATCCGGGCAGCCATCGTCGTCCTCGAAGCCGTTGTACTCCTCGCGCTCGTTCGGGCAGCGATCGAGCTGGTCGGTGATCCGGTCCTTGTCGTTGTCGTCATCGGGGCAGCCGTCCTCGTCCTCGAACTGATCGAAGTCCTCGGGGGCGTTCGGGCAGAGGTCATCCACATCGAGGATCTGGTCCCGGTCGTTGTCGATGTCGGGGCAGCCATCCGCGTCCTCGAACTGGTCGAAGTCCTCGGGCTGATCGGGGCACCTGTCGACGTCATCGAGGATCGTGTCGCCATCGCGATCGTTCCGATCGCCATCGGGGCACCCGTCCTCGTCCTCGAAGCCGTCCTGGTCCTCCGGGATCAGCGGGCACCTGTCAGCTTCATCGACGATGCCGTCGCGATCGTTGTCGATGTCGGGACATCCGTCCTCGTCCTCGAACCGATCGAAGTCCTCGGGATCGTCGGGGCACCGGTCGACGTCGTCCTCGAGCCCGTCGCCGTCCCGATCGCCGAGGCTCGGCTCGAACACGATGCTGATGAACGCGCGGACGTCGGGGTTCGCGCCCTTCGCGGGCATCAGGCCGCGACCCGCGCCGAGCGACAGGAACGAGCTGCGCGCGAGGTAGAGCTTGACGCCCGCGACCGCCTCGAGCGGCTGGTAGTTCTCGTGCTCGCCGAGCGGCAGCGCGCCGAACACCTCGCCCACGAGATCGAGCTTCCTCGGTGCCAGTGCGAACGCGATGCCGAGGCCGAACGGCACCTCGGCCGACGCGGTGATCGTCTGGTTCGTGGCGGGCGCCCCCCGGTCGCCGAGATCGGTGAACGTCGCGGTCTCGCGCAGCCGCAGGCCGCCGTTGAGCGCGATGCGGAGGCGACCCTGCCGCCCGAATTCCTTGTCGAGGATGCCGATCACCTGCGGCGTCAGCGTCGCGTCCCCGAGGAATCGCTGCGCCGGGCTCGCCGTCGGCAAGAACACGCTCGCGATCACGCCGAGCCCGACGTGCGGCGGCCGGCTGGTCTGGAGGAACCGCGTCTTGAGGTGGAGGCCGATGTTGCCGAGGCCCTGGCCGGCGAGGCCGAAGCGCTCGTCGTCGTTGGCGTCGCCGGACGCGCCGAGGTGGTCGGGCCCGCGATCGCCCGACATGATCGTCAGCGGCACCGACGCCGCGAACTGCAGCTCCGCCGGTCCGAGGTGCACGCCGATCGCCGCGATCAGCGTCGCCGTGATCACGTCATCGATCGAGTACGAGTTGCCAGCGTCGGCGAACTCCAGCAGCTCGTGCCCCCACGACAGCGCGCCGAGCCCGAACGAGACCTCCTTGTGCCCGAGCGGCTGCGAGGCGTTGACCGTGAGGTACCCGCGCGAGTCGATCGCGGGGCGAAACGGATCGAGCCCGAGGCTGCCGGCCGGCTGGGCCGCCGCGGCGAGCGGCGCGAGCACGAGTCCGAGCGCAGCGAACAGGGCGGGCGTACGAGTCCCAGGAGCCAGGCGTGGCATGTCGGTCCTTCCGTGACATCACCCGCGCTGGTGACTCCAGCGCGCCGCGAGTCGGGGTTCGAGAGGACAGTGAGCCGCGACCGCGCCGCGGTTACACGCCGCCGGAGCTTTCGATCAGCGGCCGCCGAGCCGACGCCGAGCCGTCAGGGAGCTCGGACCGCGCCCAGCCACGCCCGCAGCTCCCCATCCAGCAGCTTCCGCTTCGCGATGCACTGGTCCATCCCCTCGATGGCCTGCTGGACCACGCGCGCCCCGCCGGCCATCCCGCCGAACGTCTTGGTGACGTAGTCCGCGATCGCGTCCCGCTGCTCCGCCCGGCAGGTCGTGGTGAACAGCCACGCGAGGCCGGCGAGCGGGCTCGTGGTCTCGGCCTTGGGCACGCGCGCGAGGATCGCGTCCTTGTGCTCGCGGAAGAACCGCCGCGACAGCGCCCGCGTCGCGTCGTTCGAGCCGCCCCACAGCAGCTTCATCATCTCGCGCATGTCGCGCGCCGGATCGAGGATCAGCGCGAGCACCGCCTGCTTGCGCCCGACATCGCGCACCCTCGCGAGGGCGGCGTGCATCTCGTTGCGACGCGTCCGGTCGGGCTCGGCGCCGACCTCGCGGAGCACGCGCTCGAACACCTCGGGCCTGGCGTCCACCGCGATCGCGAGCACGGGCCCGCGGATCGACTGCGGCAGCTCGCGCCAGCGGTCCGCGAGCTTGACGGCCTCGGCGATCAATGCCGGGTCGCGTCCGTGCCAGCCGACCGCGTCGATCAGGTGCTCGCGCATCTCCTCGATGTCGAGCGTGTCGGTGGGCCGCGGCAGCACGCCGACCCTGCGGGCGGCGGGGCCCAGCCGCTGGCGCAGCCAGAGCTCGTACTTCGGGCGGAGGTCATCGGTGATCAGCGGCGCGAGATCGAGCGGCAGCTGGATCGCCGGGATCACCGTGAACCGATCGTTGCCGGCGAGCATCTTGGGCACGAACGACAGCGCGAGCGCGAGCGGCAGCTTGCCGGTGGTCGCCGCCTGGCCGACCTCGAAGTGCAGCGTCGCCCGCTCCTGCCACGTCAGCTTCGGCCACGCCGCATCACGCAGCCCGGTGACCTGCGCGGGCGTCAGCGCGAGCCGGTAGTAGCCGCGGCCGCCAGCGTTCGGCAGCACCCAGCGCGGGCAGCTGCGGGTCTCGAGCGCGAGCGTCCCGGTGGGCTGATCGAGCAACGTGCACGCGTCGCCGCGCTGGCCGCCACCCTTGTCGTAGGCGACGCAGACCGGGACGATCCACGGCGTCGTCGCCGGTGGCTCCGGTGAACCGGGAGCGACGTAGCGCCGCTGCGAGAGTGCGACCGTCGCCTTGCCGCCGGCGCACGTCGTCGTGGCGGTGAGCTCGGGGGCGCCGGCCTGGTCGAGGAACGTCGAGAACGCCGCGTCGATGACGTCCTTGCCCGAGGCCTTCGCGATCGCGGCCACGAAGTCGCGCGAGGTCGCGTTGCCCCACGCGCGGGATGCGAGGTAGTCGCGGACGCCCTGCTGGAACACCGCCGGTCCGACGAACGCCTCGAACATCGACAGCACCGCCGCGCCCTTGTTGTACGTGATGCGATCGAAGGCGTTGAGGATGTCGTCGGGCACGTCGATCGGCTGCCGGATCCGGCGCGCCGTGACGAGGCTGTCGGTGAGGAGCGCGTAGTTGCGATTACCGATCGCACCCTCGAGGTCGCGCCACGTCGGCTCGAGCTTCGCGGAGAGCTTGACCGCGACCCACGTCGCGAACCCCTCGTTGAGCCAGATGTCATCCCAGAACACCGGCGTGACGAGGTTGCCGAACCACTGGTGCGCGATCTCGTGCGCCGCGACGACGACCCACGCGCGCTGGCGCTCCTTCGCGGCCCGCTGCGGATCGAGCAGCATCAACGTCTCGGTGAACGTGATGAGCCCCGCGTTCTCCATCGCGCCGAACCCGACGGTGAGCGGGATCGTGAGCATGTCGAGCTTCTCGTAGGGATACGGCGTGCCGAACCACTCCTCGGCGAGCTCGAGGAGCGGCGTCGTGGTCTGGCGCGCGTAGGCGGCGTCGGCGCCGCGGTTCGCGAGCGTGACGATGCGGACCGGGGTGCCGCGCTTGGTCTTGCCAGCGTCGAGGATCTCGAACGGGCCGATGCCGAACGCGACGAGGTACGTCGGCAGCGGCTTGGTCACCGCGAACTCGACGCGCTTGCTGTGCGGGTCGATGGGCGTCTCGCTGACCTGCGGTGCGTTGGACACGGCGGTGAGGTTGCGCGGGACGTCGAGCGTCAGCTGCCATGGCACCTTGCTGTCGGGCTCGTCGAAGCACGGGAACACGCGACGCGCGTAGACCGCCTCGAGCTGCGTGAACACGTACGCGTTGCCCGCCACGGTCTGCTTGAACGCGCCGCTGGTGTTGATCGCGTCGAGCTCGGCCCGGTAGTCGAGCGCGATCGTCCACGGCCCGGGCTCGAGCGGGCGCACCGCGCGGAGCTGCAGGAGATCCTCGCCGTGCTGCGTGACCGTGAGCGCGACGGCCTCGGTGCCGCGCACCGCCGAGGCGCGGAGGATCTTCAGGTGATAGCCGTGCAGCCAGATCACGGTCGACCGCTCGGTGACGGTGCCGGCGATCTCGATCGATCCGGCGAACGTGTCCTGGCGCGGATCGATCGCGAGCTTCGCGGTGTACTGCGTGGGCAGGAAGTTGCGCGGCAAGCGCACCGTCGGCTGGGGCGGCACCACGCCGGCGGTGGGATCGGTGCCGGCGGGTGCGGTCTCGGGCTCACCACCACCGATCACCGCCGGGGCGGGGACGGTGACCGCAGGCTTCGGCGGCCCGCAGGACACGCACAACAACCAGGCGACGGCGACGACGAGCACGCGCGACATGCGCGCATCCTAGCTCACCGTCGACGACCGGGGACCCACGCGCGCCTCAAGCGCGGGCTTCCGGTGCCGTGACTGTCACGCGCGCTGCGACACGTGCGACCCGGCTACGCGTCGACCTGCGCGCCGCAGCACGCCTTCCACTTGCGCATCGAGCCGCAGATGCAGAGATCGTTGCGCCCGGGCTTCTTCGGCTTGAGGCGCGCGACCTCGCGGGGCGACGGAAACGTGGTCGGGCGCTTCGCCTTGCCGTGCCGCTCGGCCTCCTCGAAGCGCGCCGCGATCTCGTCGAGCTTCGCCGGCGTGAACCAGTCGCGCGCCTCGTCCTCAAGCTTGCGTGCGAGCGAATCGTACCGCCGCGGATGCTGCTGGTGATCGTAGTGCGGGACGCGCCGGTAGCCCTCGGGCACGTCGCACAGGGAGTTGCCGCCGGCGAACCCATAGGTGCCGACGTTGCGCGCCGGCAGCAGCGTCCACTCGATCCCGAACAGCCGGTACGCGACCGGCGCGAGTCCGACCCAGGCGCGCGCCTCGTGCTGGTTGAAGGGATGGATGAACGCGGCCTCCTCGGTCGGCGGCACGTGCGCGGGGACGCCGTACGGTAGGCCGACCGGCGTGCCGTAGTTCGGCAGCGTCGGGTCGCCGCACATCGCGTGCACGAGCTCGTGCACGCAGAACCCGAGCAGCCGGCTGTGGATGCAGCCCCCGTCCCGAACGGCGACCCACTTCACGTCACCGAGCTGCTGCTGGATCCGCCACAGCGTCGGCGCTGCGAGATCCCAGATCACCGTCTGGCCCCAGCCGCGCATCGCATCGTCGAACCGGTAGAGCGCCTCGATGCCGGCCGTGCGATCCTCGAGCGTCAGCACCTCGTGGCAACGACACGCACAGGGCAGCGGCAGCTGGACCGCATCGACGACGGTAGCGGGCACGCACCGAGCTTACATCGTCTCGGACTGCCGCGCCCCCGAGCTGCTCGGGGGCTTGGGACTGCCGCGCCCCCGAGCTGCTCGGGGGCTTGGACTGCGACTTGCGCCGCTCCGGGCCGGGGCGTACATCGCCGCCATGGCCCACGCGTTCCGCATCATCAACGTGTTCACCGTCGGGGATGATCGGTTCTCCGGGAATCCCCTGTGCGTGTTCGAGGATGCGCGGGGCCTCGCGGAAGGCGACCTCCAGCAGCTCGCGCGGCAGATGAACCTGTCGGAGACGACGTTCGTGCTGCCGAGCGAGCAGGCCGACGCGCGGGTCCGGATCTTCACGCCGGGCTTCGAGATGCCGTTCGCCGGGCACCCGACGCTCGGGACAGCGAGCGTGGTCGGCGCGGGCAAGGATCGTGTGGTGCTCGAGATGATCGCCGGGCTCGTGCCGGTGACGCGCGACGGCGCGACGTGGACGCTGCGGGCGGCGAAGCGGCCGGAGACGCGGCCGGTCGACGCGAGCCGTGCCGAGCTCGCGGCGATGCTCGGGCTGCCGGCCGACGCCGTGTGCGACGAGCCGCTGTGGGTGTCGACCGGCGTCGAGCAGCTCGTGATCCCGATCGCGACGAGCGAGCTCGTGCGTGCGGCGAAGCCGGTGCCGTCGCTGATCGAGCGCTGGGGCACCTCGGCGGCGCGGCAGGAAGCGATGGCGTACCTGTGGGCGGCCGATGCCGCGGAGTGGAACGTGCGGTTCTTCTTCACATCGAACGGCGCGGTGATCGAGGACCCGGCGACCGGCTCGGCGTGCGCGAACCTCGGCGGCTGGTGGATCGCGCGCGGGCGAGAGCTGCCGCTCGCGGCGACGCTGCGCCAGGGCGAGGCGATCGGGCGGCCGTCGCGGCTCGGGCTGCGGGTCGACGCCGATGGTGGGATTCACGTCACCGGGGCGGTGATCGAGCTCGGGCGCGGCACCGTCGAGGTATAACGCGACACCGACGCTGCCTCACCGGCTCCGACGCGGTCGCGATCGTGAACGCCGGTTCGCGGCACGCCCGTTGCCAGAGCATGCGGCATGCGCCGTTCGCGTTCGTCTGCCCTCGTCCTCGCGATCCTGTCGACCGGCGCGCCCGCGCAGGCCGGCGAGCTCGACCTCAGCCTCGGGCTGCAAGGCACGCACACGGGCTGGCCCGATGATCACGGCGGGGGCCCGTCGGTGTCCGCGGCGTGGTGGTTCCGATCGTGGCTCGGCGCGAGCTTCCTCGGCAAGGAGCACTACGCGACGATCGACGATCGCTACATGAGCTACTTCTCGTTCAACGCCGCGGTCCGCCGGGACGTCGGCCGGCGCGTCCGGCTCGGCGGGACGCTCGGCGTGGTCCACCAGCACGAGGAGACCCGCGCCGCGATCGAGGCGCAGCCGCTGGCCTCGCTGTTCGGGGTCGCCGATGGCATGCGCCACCGCATGGCGTCGCGCGCCGGGCTCCAGCTCGCGATCCCGTTCCGCGATCGGGCGAAGGGCGACTGGTACGTCGCCTTCGATCTCGACGCCACGCTGTTCTCCGAGGAGGACCGCGGCCCGCGCTGGATGTCGAGCGCCGGCATCGCCGTCGGCTTCACCCACGACTTCGCGCGGGCGGCGAAGTGAGGATCGCGCCGGTCGTGCGCCGGGCCGCGTGGGGGCTCGGCGCCGCGCTGCTCGCGAGCTGCGCCGAGCCGCCC
>JALZOI010000133.1 GCA_030857245.1 Myxococcota bacterium | reverse complement strand
GTGCCCTCGCGCGTGCTCGCGAACGGCCGCACCGAGGGCACGCCGACGATCGCGTTCGAGGCGCTCGCGGCCGGCGTCCCGGTGATCGCGTCCGCGGTCGGCGGCCTGGTCGGCCATCCCGCCCTCGAGCTCGTCGCGCCCGGCGATCCGCGCGCGCTGGCGATGGCGATCGACCGCGTCCTCGCCCAGCCGCCGCGGGAGGCACCCCTCCGCGGGGCGGTGGCGGCGCTCGACTGGGCCCAGATCGCCGACCGACTACTGAGAAACGAATGAGTCGACTGGCGTGCGACACTGCGTAAGCTGCTTCGCACTCATCGCGGCCATCCGGTCGTGGTCGGACCACTGACGTCGCCAAGCCGTTGCAATCACGTCACGATCCCCATGCGTTTCGGCCATGGAACGGCGAGTCTACGGCGGCACACTTGCTGCTATTCGCCCACTCGATGTCCGACAGTCCGCGCTTCGACGTCTCCGTCATTCTGCCTTTCGGGGACGACGAGGAGGCCGTCGGGATCGCGGTGCGGCGCACCGCCGAGCACCTGCGCGGCCTCTCGTTGAGCTTCGAGATCATCGCGGTCGACGAGGATTCGGGCGACAACTCCCACGCGGTCCTCGCGCTGCTCCGCGCCGGGATCCCCGAGCTCCGCGTGACCCACGCCTCGGGCCGTGGGCGGGGCGTCGATGTCGGAGCCTCCCGGGCCCAGGGCACCCTCCTGCTGGTCTCGACGCCTGACGTCGCGAGCGCCTCGCTCGATGGCGCCGGTGATGCCTGTCGCCGCCTGCTCGGCGGCGAAGGCGACGCCGAGGTCGCCCTCGCCCGCTACACCGTCGCCCATCGCGTGCGCGCGCTGCCGGCGTTCCGCGGCGCCCGGCTCGTCGGCGCCGCGATGCACCGCCGCCTCGCGAAGCGGCTCCAGGTCCGCAACCTCTCCGTCCGCATCAGCGGGCCGACCGGCGTCGCGACGAAGACCGCCGTGAGCCGCCTGCGGGCGTTTGCGCGCTTCGCCGGCGGCTGACCGCCTCGGATCGGCCGGGCGACGTGCTTTGGGCGCTCGGTGCCGCGGGCACCGGCATGATCGCGCTGCTATAGTCCGTCGGTGTCCGTGGTCTTCTACTGGATCCTCGCGATCGCCGCGCTCGGATTTCTGATCGTCGTCCACGAGGCCGGTCACTACTTCGTCGCTCGCTGGTGCGGCATGCGCGTCGAGCGCTTCAGCATCGGGTTCGGGCCCGGCATCAAGCGGCTGACCTACAAGTCGAAGAAGACCGGCACGATCTTCCAGGTCGCGCCGATCCCGTTCGGTGGGTTCGTCGAGATCCGCGGCATGAACATCGCCGAGGACATCGATCCCGATGACACCGAGGCGTATCCGAACCGGCCGGCGTGGCAGCGCTTCGCCACGATCTTCGCCGGCCCCGCGACCAACTACCTCTCGGCCGTCATCCTCGCGTTCGGCCTGTTCACGTGCGTCGGCATCGACAGCAAGCAGGGGTACTTCGGGGTCGCCGAGGTGCTCCCCGACTACGACGCGGTCGGCAAGCTGCAGAAGGGCGATCGGATCCTCCAGGTCGATGGCCAGCCGATCCTGATCGGCGTCGGCGCTTCGCTCACCGAGCGGGTCTCGAAGACGCAGGGCGCGCCGATCAAGCTCCTGATCGCGCGCGACGGCGCGCAGCTCGAGGTCCTCGTCACCCCGAAGCCTGGCAAGACCGACAAGCAGGAGCCGCTCCTCGACAAGCAGCAGCAGCCGGTGTTCCTGCTCGGCATCCGGCCGATGGTGCAGAGCGACAAGGTCGCCGTCGGGGTCTTCGAGGCCGCCGGGCGTGCGCTCAAGTACCCCGTCGATACGACGGTCATGATCGTCACCGGCCTGTACCAGATCGCGACCGGCGAGGAGAAGGCGGACGTGGGCAGCGTCGTGCGGATCGCCGACGAGTTCCAGAACGCGTTCAGCATCAGCACCGAGCGCGGGATCCTGCTGTTGATGATGCTCTCGGTCTACCTCGGCCTGTTCAACCTCCTGCCGCTGCCCGCGCTCGACGGTGGCCGGCTCGTCTTCCTCGGCTACGAGATGGTGACCCGCCGCCGCGCGAACCCGAAGATCGAGGCGATGATCCACATGGGTGGCATCATGGTCCTCGGCGTCCTGATGATCCTCGTGACCATCAAGGACTGCAGCCGCTTCTTCTGAGGGCAGCGGTTCCTGCGCGCCAGGCTCGGGGGACGAGCCCGCGTCGAGTTACTCTGGAGCCGTGGCAGTTCTCGACGCGAAGTGGCAGGTACCGGATAGCTACGACATCACCGAGCGCGCGCTCGTGCTGCCACCGCCTCGAGGGCAGCTACCGACGGCGCCGGTGCTCGGCATCCTGTCGGTGCGCGCGCTCGAGGAGCAGGCGACGGGTGAGGGCATGGTCGCGCTGTATGCGTGGCAGGTGATCGCCGGGGCCGGCGCGGTCGCCACGCAGACGATCGAGCAGCTGGCCGTCGCGCCGGAGCTGTCGGGCGTCGAGCTGCTGATGCTCGGCCACGCCTATACGGCGACGGGGGCGGGCGAAGGCGCGGCGTTCGAGATCGCGCAACGTGCGCGCAAGCTGCTCAAGGTCCCGGTGACCGCGCACTCCGTCGATGCGAGCTTGTTGCTCGCGGTGACCGCCTTGCCCTATGGGACCCAGCGGGTGCGGACGCTGCTCGACATGCTCGAGCCCGAGCTCCCGACCGGCACCGACGAGCAGCGTGCGGTCCACGCGCTGATCCGTGCCGCCGCCGATCCGGATCCCGCTCGACTCGCCGACGCGTATGCGACGTTCGTGGCACTCGACGATGCGTTCGGGCTGGCGCAATGCGCGCTCGTCGCCCACGCCCATGAGGTCGCGACGACCCGGAGGCCCGAGCTCCTGCGCGGTTATCTCGAGCACGCGATCTTTCGCTACGAGAGCGACGGCCGGCCCGAGTGGGCGGCTCGCACGATCTCGCACGCCCTGGTGCCGCTCCTCGTCGACGAGCTCGCAGCGCCGGCCGCCGAGGTCGGCGAGCTGCTCGGACGCGCGGTCACGCTCGCCACGGAAGCGCGCTCGCAGTTCGGTCTCGAGGCCGTGTTCCGGATCGCGGCGAAGCTCGGCTACGTCGCCTCGGTTGCGACGCTCAGCCAGTTCGATCCACCGACGTTCACGAGGCGCGATCCGTCGGCGGCGACGCCGCCGCCCGCCGCCGTCGAGGAACCGAAGCCCAAGAAAGCAGCGGGGAAGAAGAAGTCGAAGGGAAAGTCGGCGAGTCAGTGATGCGAGCCCAGCGGCGCGTGCGGTAGCGGCGGGCGGCGTCGCCGACGCACCGGATGTTCAGCGACGGCTGCTACGCGTGCGCGCGGCCGGGCTCTTGCGGGGCGTCGCCTTGCGCGCGGTCGGGCTCTTGCCGCGCACCGTCTTGCGCGCGGCCTGGTTCCGCGCCGCGCGTGCCGAGGGCGACCTCGTCTCGCGCACCGCCTGCAGCTGCTGGTTGGTGGTGCGCTTGGTCCGGTCCGCGCTCCGGCGCGTCGACTTGCGCGACGGGGTGCCCGTCCCTTGATCCTCGAGAGCCGCGCCACCCCGGCGCCCTGCGAGGGAGTTGCGGTTGGAGCGGCGCGTCGCCTTGCGATCAGTCGCGGTCACGCCCGGAAGCGACGTGTCGACGTCGAGATCGCGACGCGGCCGCTTCGGCTGCTTGGCCTTGGGGGGATTCGCCGCACGCTGCTGCTTGCTGCGGAACGCTTGTGCCTTGGTTGCCATGACCGCAGCCTAAACGCTTCGGCCCCGATTGGCACCCTGGCGCCCGGCGACTCCGCACGCGACCTCGCGGCGAGGCGCGACGGACTGGGCTGTCACTGCATCGTCGTCTCACGCTCGCCCGTCATCGCGACGAGCCACGCGAGCATGATCGCGCGCCGGCCCTCGGCGGCACCGGCCACCGTGAGCGTGCCCGCGATCTCCTTCGCCATCGGCCCGGTGACGGTGCCGTCCGCGGCGATCTCGAGCTGCACCTGGCCGCCCTTGAGGATCGCGCCGTCCTCGCGGATCATGAGGCCGTCGGCCTCGCCGGGGATCTGGAGCGTGCCATCGGCGCCGAGCGTCGCCAGCACGCTGCCGTCGAGCTTCTTGGCGCTGCCGTCCGACGTCAGCAGCGCGACCTGCTGCGCGTCGATCCAGACCTTGCCATCGCCGTCGAGCCGCAGCTCGTTCTGCTCGTTCTTGCTCTGGAGCTTCATCCGCATCTCCGCCAACGCGATCCGCGGCGCCGTGGCCGACGTCGCGGCAGTCGCCGTCGCCGGCGCAGGTTTGGCGTTCGATCCGCATGCTGCCATCGCCGCGATCACGAGTCCCAGTACCACCTGCTGCATGTGCTTCATCGAGATTCTCCTGTTGGTGTGAGGTGCTCCCATACCTCACGTGGAGCCCCCGCAGGGCGATAGGAACTGCCGTGCAGCCACGCGCGCCTTGGCTGCGGGGAAACCTGACAGCCCGTTGTCGCCCGCCGGCGACGGGATGCCGCACGCGGGGCACACGCTTTGCTAAGGTGCGGCGTGCTCGCCGGCGAGGTCCTCGATCGCATCCCGACCGAGCCGGGCGTGTACCTGTTCAAGGACGCCCGGGGCGTCGTGGTGTACGTCGGCAAGGCGAAGCACCTGCGGAACCGCGTTCGCCAGTACTTCCGGCCGGGCGGCGACGAGCGCTGGTTCGTGGCGGCGGGGTTCCTGGGCAAGGCGGTGGTCGACGTCGAGACGATTGTCGTGTCGTCCTCGAAGGAGGCGCTGCTCCTCGAGAACCACCTGATCAAGAAGCACCAGCCGCGCTTCAACGTGAAGCTGCGCGACGACAAGCAGTACCTCGTGCTGCGGCTCGTCGATCCCAAGCCGAGCGACAAGGCCGACGGCAAGCGCGGCGAGTTCCCGCGCGTCGAGGTGGTCCGCAACATCCGCGATGACGGCGCGAACTACTTCGGGCCGTATCACTCGGCGACCTCGGCGCGCGAGACGCTGCGGATCCTCAACCGCCACTTCCAGCTGCGGACCTGCACCGATCACGTGCTCGAGACGCGCGGCCGGCCGTGCCTGCAGTACCAGATCAAGCGGTGCTCGGGCCCGTGCGCCATCGACGTCCCCCCCGAGGCGTACGCGGAGCAGGTCGAGGACGTGAAGATGTTCCTCGGCGGCAAGGACCAGGAGCTGCTGCAGCGGCTGCGCACGCGCATGGCGATCCGCGCCGAGACCGAGGACTACGAGACCGCCGCGGTGCTGCGCGACTCGCTCGCCGCCGTCGAGCGCACCCTCGCCAAGCAGCACATCGTGCAGGACGACTTCGTCGACCAGGACGTGTGGGGCCTGTACCGCCAGGCCGATGCCGTCGAGGTGGTGGTGCTGTTCGTGCGCGCCGGCAAGCTGGTCGGGCGCCGGGCGTTCCAGCAGAAGGATCAGGAGCTGCCCGATGCGGCGGTGATCGCCGAGCACCTGCAGCAGTACTACGCGACCGGTACATTCATCCCGGACGAGATCGTCGTCGGGGTCGACCTCGAGGACACCGACGTGATCGCGGAGTGGCTCGGCACCGCGCGCGGCAAGAAGGTGAAGATCTGCGAGCCGCGGCGCGGCACCCGGGTGCGGCTCGTCGAGCTCGCGGACCGCAACGCCGAGGCGTCCGCGACGTCCCGCCGCAACAAGGACGCCGACGCCGCGGCGCTGCTCGAGAAGGTCGCGACCCGGCTCGGCCTGCCGCGCGCGCCGAAGCGCATCGAGTGCTTCGACGTCGCGCACATCCAGGGCACGTCGACGGTCGCCGCGATGGTGACGTTCGTCGATGGCGTGCCGGCGCGTGGCCTGTATCGCAAGTTCAAGGTGCGCTCGGTCGAGAACAACGACTTCGCCGCGATGTACGAGGTGCTGACCCGGCGGTTTCGCCGCCAGGACTCGGAGGACCCGGCGTGGGCGCGCCCCGACCTCCTCGTGATCGACGGTGGCAAGGGCCAGCTCGGCATGGCCGTCGCGGCGCTCACCGATCTCGGCGTCCCGCTCGGCGGCGAGCAGGGCCTCGAGGTGATCGGCCTCGCGAAGGAGCGCGAGCTCGAGGCGGGGAGCGCTCCCGATCGGATCTACCGCCGCAACGTGAAGGACTCGATCGCCCTGCGCCCGAACTCGCCCGAGCTCTACGTGCTCGCGCGGATCCGCGACGAGGCCCATCGCTTCGCGAACACGTTCCACCAGGATCGCCGCGCCAAGCTCAGCCTGCGCAGCGAGCTCGACGTCATCCCCGGCATCGGCACCACCCGCCGGCAGCGCCTGCTCAAGCACTTCGGCAGCGTGCGCGCCGTCCGCCAGGCCACGCTCGAGGACCTCGCGAAGGCCCCGGGCATGAACAAGAAGGCGGCCGAGCAGGTCGTGCAGTACTTCACCGAGCGCGAGCAGGCCGAGGCCCGGATCGAGCAGGAGTACCAGGCGGTGCCGACCGAGGAGCTCGAGGGGAGCGCGGGCCGCGGCGACGCCGATCCCGGGGCGAGCGAGGAGCTCTCGTCGCTCACCGATCCCGCGCCGGAGTCCGACGACGACGCCAACGTCGAGGGCCGCGCCGGCGACGTCGACATCGAGGTCGACGCCGGCGCCGACGCCGACGCGTAGGGTCCCTGCCCAGCGGCCGGGAATGCTCGTGGGGGTCCACGCGTTCCTTCGCCAGCGAGGAGCACCATGATCTTCCGTCCGTTTGCGATGTACGTGGCGTGTGTGGCGTTGACGCTCGGCTGTAGCGGCCGGGACAGCGATCGGGGCAAGGGGGAGTCCCCGACCGCGCAGGGCTCGGGCGCCGGCAGCGCCGGCGACCCGCCGATCGATGGGCCGCCGAAGCGCGTCGCGCTGACGCCCGCGAAGCTCGCCCCGGTGATCCACGAGCTCGCGGTCGACCACGTGGTCCCGACCGCGATCGTCATCGAGCTCGCCACCCCGATCATCGATGGCGATCAGGTCGGTGGGATCAGCACCGGCTCGGTCCTCAAGATCACGCCCGAGATCGCCGGCCAGCTCACGTCGTCCAGCGTCTCGGGCCTGACGTTCACGCCGAGCCGGCCGTTCGCCTTCGACACGACGTACCAGGTCGAGCTCAAGAAGCTCGCGACCCGGGACGGCGTCCTCGAGCCGGCCGCGGGCACGCCGTGGAGCTACACGTTCAAGACGCCGGCGTTCAAGTTCCTGAGCTGGGCGCCGAGCGAGCTCGATCTCGAGCGCCACGCGGTGACGATGGAGCTCGCGTTCTCGGGCGCCGTGCTGCCGAACATCGCGCGCGCCGCGATGACCATCGCCGTCGGCGGCAAGCCGGTCGCCGGCGTCCAGGTGATGCAGAGCCGCGCGCCGAACGTGGTGGTGCTCCGCCTGACCGACCCGAACATCAAGCTCGGCGCGAAGCTGACGATGGCGCTCAAGAAGGGGCTGAGCTCGCTCGTCGACACCAAGGCCGACGCCGCGAAGGCCGAGCACGTCGTCGCCAACGACAAGGCCATCTCCATCAAGGCGGCCACCATCGTCGAGAGCGGCAACGGCTTCTACCTCGACGTGGTCTGCGACGACAAGGCGTCGGGCGTGGGCACCCGCTCGCACTACGGCGAGGACGGGTACCACAAGCTGTCGCCCCGCTGCCAGCTCGGCGACGACGCGCTCCAGCGGATCACGTTCACGCCGCCCGTGAAGAACGTCAACATCGCGGGCGGGCGCTCGGGCTTCCGGGTGTTCGGTGACTTCAAGCGCGGCGCCTACAAGGTGAGGATCGATGCCGGGGCGACCTCGGTCGACGGGGGCGTCGTGCTCGCGCCGTTCTCGAAGTCGTTCTCGGTCAAGGCGCGCCGCCCGCAGCTGGCGTTCGCGGCGAGTGGCCGCTACCTGCCGCGCACGGCGTGGAACAACCTCGGCGTCAAGCACACGAACGTCGAGGCGGTGAACCTGATCGTGCGGCACATCCCGGCCGAGAACCTCGTGTTCTGGATGGGTGGCTCGCAGGACGGTGCCGACGACCGCACCAGCAACGTCATCCTGACGAAGGAGATCCCGCTGCGCGGCGACGGGGACGCCGCGGCGACGAGCTTCCTCGACGTGGCCGCGATGCTCCCGGCGACGACGAAGGGCGTGCTCGAGCTCAAGCTCGTCGGCCTCGGCGTGCAGGCGACCTCGCGGCTGCTGCTCACCAACATGTCGCTGGTCGCGAAGAAGACGGCGGTGCCGGGCAAGCCCTGGGACCAGACCGTGCGCGTGTGGGCGCTCGACATGAACAGCGGGGCGCTGCTCGACGGTGTCGACGTCAGCCTCGTGCGGATGAGCGGCAAGGTCGTGGGTCGCTGCTCGACCAGCGGCGGCTCGGGCTGCTCGATGTCGTCGAGCTCCGATACCGATCCGGACAAGGCGGAGCCGTTCGCGATCATCGCGCGCAAGGGCGATGACCTCACGTACATCCGCTACCAGGACCTCCGCGCGACGGTGGCGGACTCGAGCACGGCGGGCCAGCCGTACGTCTCCGACACGCCGTACCGCGCCGCGATCTTCGCCGACCGCGGCGTCTACCGCCCCGGCGACACCACGCACGTCACCGCGATCGTGCGCGACGCCAGGGACCGCGCGCCGGACCAGGCGCTGCCGATCGACGTCAAGCTGATCGATCCGCGCACCAAGGTGGCGCGCAAGCTGACGCTCAAGACCAACCCGGGCGGCGTGATCACGTTCGACCACGTGCTCCCCGCGTTCGCCGACACCGGCCACTGGCGCGTGCACCTCAGCGTCGCGGACAAGCCGCTCGGCTCGTACGACGTCCAGGTCGAGGAGTTCGTCCCCGAGCGCATGGCGGTCACCGCCGCCGCGAAGCAGGCCGACGTGCTGGCCGGCAGCAAGGTCCAGATCGACGTCAGCGCGCGCTACCTGTTCGGCGGCAACGCGATGGACAGCGGCGTCGAGGTGGTGTGCAGCGTCGAGCCGGCGCGGTTCACGCCCGAGCACAACGCCGATCTGACGTACGGCCGCGCGCCCCGCGGCAAGGCCGTGCCGCTCGGCGAGGCCCGCGCGCAGCTCGACCTGGCCGGCAAGGCGACGATCGCATGTCCCGATGCGACCGCGCCGTTCAAGTCGACGGCGGCACTCACCGCGACGGTGTCGGTGCTCGAGGCGGGCAGCGGCCGCGCGACGGTGCGCACCGCCGAGGCGACGATCCACCCCGAGAAGTACTACATCGGGCTGCGCACCAGGGCGACCCGCGCAGTCGCGGGCGAGCCGTTCACCGTCGAGGGCACCATCGTCGACTGGCAGGGCAACGTCGCGCCGGCCGCCGTGCAGAAGCTCAAGCTCGAGCGCCTCCACCTCGAGGCGGACTACGGCTACGGCTATGACTACGACTCCGGCGAGGCGCGCTACGACCGGTCGCTGCGCGAGGTTCGCGAGGGCACGCAGGAGATCGCCGTCACGGGCGGCAGGTTCCGCTTCGACGTCACGCCCGGCGAGTCGCCGGCGGGCTACGCGGTCCGGCTGAGCGGTGGCAAGGCGCAGTCCGAGCTCGTGCTCGAGGGCGAGTACCCGTACTACGACTACTACGACGAGTACGGCGATCGGGGCCGCGTCGACCAGACGCCGCGGCCCGCGCGCCCGACCCAGCTGACGCTCGATCTCCCGAAGGAGCTCGAGGTCGGCAAGCCGATCACCGTGAAGGTGAAGACGCCGTACCGCGGCAAGCTGCTGTGGACGGTCGAGACCAACGAGCTCCTGAAGTCCGAGTGGAAGGATGCGCCCGGCGGCGAGTCGACCTGGACGTTCACCGTCGGCGCGTTCGCGCCCAACGTCTACGTCACCGCGTTCCTCGTCAAGGATCCGCACCTCGAGTCCAAGGACGCGTTCATGCCCGACCGCGCGCTCGGCGTGGCGTCGGTCCGGATCACCCCGACGGCCTTCACGCAAGCCGTGCAGATCACGGTGCCGAAGGAGATCCGCTCGGCGAGCCCGCTCGGCATCACGCTCGATCTCGGTCCGACGACGGAGCCGACATTCGCGACGATCGCCGTGGTCGACGAGGGCATCCTGGCACTCACCAACTTCCAGACGCCGAACCCGCTGCTGCAGCTGTTCGCGAAGCGGGCGCTCGGCGTCGAGACCTACGAGACGATCGGCTGGACGATGCTGCACCAGGCGGCGGGCGCGTCGTCTCGGACCGGCGGTGGTGACGACGAGGAAGAGGGTGCGAGCGGCGGCGAGCTCGACAACAGCCGGATCCAGCCGGTCAAGCCGATCGCGCTGTTCTCCGGCGTCGTGCCGGTCGCCGCGAACGGCAAGGTCCACGTCCCGTTCGCCATCCCGTCGTACCGCGGTCAGCTCCGCGTCATGGTGATCACGTCGAGTGCGACCCGCGTCGGTCGCGCCGAGGCCAAGGTCACCGTGCGCGACCCCCTCGTCGTCCAGGTCACGTTCCCGCGGTTCGTCACCCACAGCGACGAGCTCCAGATCCCGGTGTTCCTGACGAACGTCTCCGGTGGTCCGCTCGACGTCTCGCTCGCGCTGACCAGCGAGCAGCTACCGATCCCCGGCATCACGGCGCCGAAGACCACCATCGTGCCGATCACGTTCACGGGCAAGTCGACCGGCAGCGCCAAGCTGATGGACGGCCAATCCGAGACGCTGGTGTTCGCGGCGAAGATCGCGATCCCGAGCGGCGGCGTGAAGCTGCGCGTCGTCGCGAAGGCGACCGGCGGCAAGGTCGGGACGCTCGAGGTCAAGGACGAGGTCGAGGTGCCGGTGCTCCCCGCCGGCCCGAAGGAGCGCAAGGTGCAGAAGATCCGCGTGCCCGCGGGCACCACGAATCTCGCCACGCTGCCCGCGCTCGCGGGCTGGGCGCCGACCAGCGAGACCACGACGTTCTGGCTGACCAACAACCCGTACGGCGAAGCGTTCGATCACCTCAGCTATCTCATCCACTACCCGTACGGTTGCCTCGAGCAGACGACGTCGACCACGCGGCCGCTGCTCTACGTCGGCGCTCTCGCGGAGCAGCTCGATCCGCGGCTCGCCGCGATGAAGATCGAGGACATGATCCTCGCCGGCATCAACCGCGTGCTGTCGATGGAGACGCCATCGGGTGGCTTCGGCTACTGGCCGGGCTCGACCGAGCCGCTCGAGTGGGCGACGGCGTACGCGACGCACATGCTGCTCGATGCCAAGCAGGCGGGCTACTCGGTGCCCGAGGATCGGCTCAAGGCGGTCCTCCGCTGGATCGAGGGCCGGGTCGCGCAGCACGAGCGCGGCGAGCGGATCTCGCGCGACAAGTGGAACCACTACGACGAGCAGGCCGAGGCGTACCTCCACTACGTGCTCGCCGTCGCCGGCAAGGGCAAGAAGGCGCGCATCGCGAAGCTGATCGCCGGGATCCCGGCGACCGCGAAGGGCGAGCAGCTCGAGGATCTCTACATGCTGAAGGCCGCGCTCTACCTCGCCGGTGATCGCCGCCACGAGAAGGAGCTCAAGGCCGTCGACGTCTCGCCGATCAGCGCGGACCGCGTCAACAGCTGGAGCTTCTACTCCGACCAGCGGCGCCGCGGCCTGATGCTGAGCACGTTCTTCGATCTGTTCGGCAACGACCCCGCCGGCGAGCTGCTCGCGACGCGCGTCGCCGAGAGCCTGACCGGGCGCCAGTCGTCCTACTACAACACCCAGGAGCTGGTGTGGGGCGTGACCGGCCTCGGCAAGTGGGTGAAGGCGATCAGCGGGAAGGGCACCGCCGACGGGACGCTGCGTGCCGGCGGCGCGGTGATCACGCCGCGCAAGGCGAAGGCGCCCGCGACCGACAAGACCTGGTCGCTGATCCGCGCGAGCGAGTATCCGCAGCTCACGCTCGAGGTGCCGGCGGCGGCCGCCGGGATGTGGCTCGTGGTCAACAGCGAGGGCGTGCGCCCGGGCTCCTCCTACAAGACCGGCGGGAACGGGCTCACGGTGGCGAGGACGTACCGCTCGATGGACGGCGCGCCGATCGACATCGCCGCGGCGAGCGCGATCTCGCTCGGCGACGTGCTCTACGTCGAGATCGACGTCGCGAACACCAGCGGCGTCGCGATCCAGAACATCGCGCTCGTCGACCGGCTGCCCGCCGGCTTCGAGATCGAGAACCCGCGGCTCGGCCGCACCACGAAGATCGACTGGCTGCAGCCCGACACCATCTGGCTCACCGACTTCATGAACCTGCGCGACGACCGGCTACAGGCGTTCGGGACGCTCCACGCGAAGACGGCGAAGAAGCTCGTCTACACCGTGCGCGCGGTGACCTCGGGCACGTTCACCGTGCCGCCGATCGAGGCGGAGGCGATGTACGACCCGACGCTGTGGGCGCGGGCGAAGGGTGGCACCGCGATCGTCGGCGGGCCGTGGACGGGCAAGACGCTCTGATCGCCATGCGTCCGACGACCACCATCGGGAGCTGCGCGGTCGGCGCGAGCGTGCGGGTCACCCGGCTCGCACGGTGGTCGCTGTGGGCGGTGACCGCCGTCAACGCGCTGCTGCTCGGGCTGTTCGGGCTCGCGTACGCGGTGCCGCTGCCGGCGCACGCGGCGACGGCGTCGGTGGTGGTCGAGTATCGCGACGGGATGCCCGCCCACGTCTTCCTCTCGCCCGACGACAAGTGGCGCCTGCCGGTGTCGCTCGAGCGCGTGGATCCGACGTTCACGGCGGCGCTGGTCGCGCTCGAGGACCAGCGGTTCTGGACCCACGACGGCGTCGACCCGCTCGCGATCGTGCGCGCGGCGTGGAGCGACGTCACCCAGCTCCGTCGGGTCTCGGGCGGCTCGACGCTGACGATGCAGCTCGCGCGGCTGCTCGAGCCGCGCCGCCGCACGATCCCGAACAAGCTGATCGACATGTTCCGCGCGACGCAGCTCGATCTCCGGCTGACGAAGCGCGAGATCCTGGAGCAGTACCTGCTGCGCACGCCGTACGGCGGCAACGTCGAGGGCATCGAGTCGGCGGCGTGGTCGTACTTCGGCCACGGTCCGCAGCACCTGACGCCGCTCGAGATCGCGACGCTGCTCGCGGTGCCGCAGGGCCCGTCGCGCTACGCGCCAAAGCCCGCGAACGTCGCGCGGCTGCGGGCGCGCCGCGACGCGATCCTCCGCAAGCTGATCGTGGCCGGCGTGGTCTCGGGCGTGGACGCCACCGTGGCGCGCGCCGAGGCCGAGACCACGCC